>NZ_JBHXBO010000114.1:0-13060 GCF_042726775.1 Oerskovia sp. NPDC060287 | reverse complement strand
GGTGTCGTCGATGCGGCGCATCGACTTCACCTGCTCCGCACTCGGCGGGAGGGTGGGGCGTGGCGTCAGCGCGCCCCGACCAGCTCCTCGTCGGCGGCCGAGGCCGCAGGCTCGTCGGACGCGTTCGCGGCGGCGGTCGGGGTGGCGGCCTCGTCGGCCGAGTCGCCCTCGTCATCCGTGAACAGGTCCTCGACGTTCACGCCCTCGTACTGCTCGAGGTCGAGGATGCCCTCACGCTTGGCCACGACGGTCGGCACGAGCACCTGGCCCGCGACGTTGACCGCGGTGCGGCCCATGTCGAGGATCGGGTCGATCGCGAGCAGCAGGCCCACGCCCGCGAGCGGCAGGCCCAGCGTCGACAGCGTGAGCGTGAGCATGACGATCGCGCCGGTCAGGCCCGCGGTCGCCGCGGAGCCCACGACGGACACGAACGCGATGAGCAGGTAGTCCGTGAAGGACAGGTCGATCCCGAAGAGCTGGGCGATGAAGATCGCGGAGATCGCCGGGTAGATCGAGGCGCAACCGTCCATCTTGGTGGTCGCGGCGAGCGGCACGGCGAACGACGCGTACTCGCGCGGGACACCGAGGTTCCGCTCGGTCACGCGCTGCGTCACGGGCAGCGTGCCGATCGAGGAGCGCGACACGAACGCGAGCTGGATCGCGGGCCAGGCGCCCTTGAAGTAGCTCGTGATCTTCAGGCCGTTGGTCCGCAGGATCACGGGGTAGACGACGAACAGCACGAGCGCGAGGCCGATGTAGATCGCGGCGGCGAACGTCGCGAGCGGGGCCAGCAGGTCCCACCCGTACGTCGCGACCGCGTTGCCGATGAGGCCCAGCGTGCCGAGCGGCGCGAGGCGGATGATCCACCACAGGACGGTCTGGATGATCGCGAGCGCCGAGCGGTTGAACGCGAGGAACGGGTCGGCCTTCTTGCCGGACTTGAGCGCCGCGATGCCGATGATCAGCGAGATGACGACGATCTGGAGCACGTTGAACGAGATCGAGGTGCTCGCACCGCTCACGGCGCCCTCGACCTGCTCGATCTGCGTGCGTGCCCCGATCCCCAGGAAGTTGCTCGGGATGAAGCCGTTGAGGAAGTCGAGCCAGGACCCCGAGCCGCCCGGCTCGCTGCCGTCGGCCGCCGAGAGCGTCGTGTTGGCCCCCGGCTTGAGCACGAGGCCCAGGCCGATGCCGATCACGACGGACACGAGCGCCGTGATGGCGAACCACAGGATCGTCTGGCCTGCGAGGCGCGCGGCGTTGGTGACGTTCCGCAGGTTCGCGATCGACGCGACGATCGCCGTGAAGACGAGCGGCGGGACGATCGCCTTGAGGAGCGTCACGAACGACGAGCCGATCGTCGACAGGGTCGTCGTGAGCCAGTTCGGGACCTCGTCGGGGGTCCCGGCACCGGACGCGGGACCCATCGAGAGCGCGGCCCAGCCGAGCAGCACGCCCAGCACGAGCGCGACGAGGATCTGGACCGTGAAGGACGGCGCCTTCAGGCGGCGCTTGGGCGCGGGGGCACCGTTCGCGGACTGATCCGGCGCGGCGGGGGCCACGGCCTGCGAGGAGGAAGAGGAGGAGGGCACGGTTCTGCTTTCTTCGTCACGGGCGCGTGGGGCGCCCAGGGATCGCGAGCATCGCGAGAGGGAGGGAGTGCAGTCGTCCCGGCCCGGCGGAAGGAGGATCCCGACGTCGGGGTCGCGAGGACGCGGGCCCGTGCGGGTCGCGCGCCTCGTGCGCAGCACGACCGGGGCGGGTCCGTGCAGCACGGGCTCGCGGCGGGCACGCCGAGGTCAGGAGGGTGGGGAGGACTGCTGTGCGGGCCGTGGGGCCCAGCGGTTCAGTGGGTCAACAACAGAGCGCGCTGGCGACTCGTCGCAGATCGACGTCACGGCGCGCGGTGAAGTTCCACCGGTTCAGCAAGGATTCGACTCCCGTTCGGGCCGGTCCGAGGACCGGCGGTGCGGGCGATCGTCGCCCGCGGCTACCGATAGTAGCCGAGGAAGGAACGTCGTCGAACCCTGGGTGTGTTCCCTGGGACGAGGCGGCCTCTCCGCAGGTCGGCTAGGGAGCCTCGATGCGCAGCTCGGCCAGGGCGTCGGGGACGGGCGACCGCCCGGGCCCACCCGCCCGCACCCAGCCGTGGAGCGTCTCGCTCGCGACGTCGCCGGCCAGCCTCTCGAACCAGACCGGCCCCGCCTCGCCCCGCGCCTCGGGTGCCGGGCGCACGACGACCACGTCCCCGCGCTCGCACGCGTCGAGGCAGTCGACGAGCGTCAGCCCCGCGTCCCCCGTGCGGGCGATCGCCTCGACGCGGGCGAGCTGTCCGCCCGGGAGCGGGTCGCCCGCACCGAGCGTCTCGCCCACGCACAGACGGCAGACGGTCAGGCCGGGGACGGTCCTGCGGGGGCGTCGCGTCGTGCGTCCTCCGCGGTCGGTCGCGTCACCCTCGGTCATCGTCTCGTTCCCTCGCACTGGTCGGCCACATACCCCCATGAGGTATCCAGACGCCAGCCTAGCGCGTCGAGCCCGCGCTACTCGCCCGTGTTCGGTGCATCCAGGAACGCCTGCATGAGCGGCCCGGCCGTGCCCGAACCGCTGTCCCCGGTCTCGACGAACACCGCGACCGCGAGGTCGCCCTGGATCGCGATCATCCATGCGTGCGCCTGGCTGCCGTCGCCGTACTGGGCCGTACCCGTCTTGGCCGCGACGTCCCCGGGCAAGGTCTTGAGCGCGACCGCGCTCCCGTCGGTCACGACCGAGCGCATGAGGCTGAGCAGGGTCGCGGCCTCGTCCGCGGTGAGCGACGACGGCGTCGGGGTCTCGTTCGCAGCAGCGGTCACCTCGGGACGGACCAGGACGGGCGAGACCCGTGCGCCGTGCGCGACGCTCGCGGCGAGCGTCGCCATGCCGAGCGGCGACGCCTCGACCTTGCCCTGGCCGATGATCGAGGCGGCGTGCTCGGTCCCCTCGGCCGACGCGGGCACCGAGCCGAAGAACGCGGGGGCGCCCAGCTCGGACTCGACGCCCAGGCCGAGGTCCGCGGCCGCGTCGTGCAGGGCCTGCTGCGTGACGGCGTCGCGCTGGGAGATCATCGCGGTGTTGCACGAGTTGGCGAACGCGGTGCGGAAGGGCACCTCGCCGAGCGCCGACGTCGGGTAGCCCGGGACGTTCTGGAACTCGCGCCCGTCCACGGAGAGGGTCGGCGTGCACGACACGACCGACTCCGGGGTGAGACCCGTGCGGAGCATCGCGAGCGCCGAGGCGACCTTGAACGTCGAGCCGGGCGCGTACTTCCCGGTCGTCGCGGTCGAGGTCCCGTCCCCTCCCGGGCCGCTCGCGGCGGCCAGGACGTTGCCCGTCGAGGGCTCGATCGCGACGATCGCGCTCGCCGAGGGCACCCCGGCCAGGACGGACTCGGCCGCGACCTGCATGTCGGTGCGGAGCGTCGTGGCGAGCGGCACTCCCGCGACGGGATCGACCGTGAAGACGTCGGTCACGTTCTCCACGGGGTCCGGCTCGCCGTCCAGGTCGGTGTCCTCGCCCGTGTCCTCGCCCGCGCTCCCGTCCGCGACGATGCTCACGGTGATCCCCGGGTTCCCGCGCAGCTGGACGTCGTACTGCCGCTGGAGACCCGACAGCCCGACCGTGTCCCCCGCCACGACCTTGCCCTCCGACTCCTCGACGGCCTCGGCGGTCGCGTCCCCGACACGGCCCAGGATGGCGCGCGCGAACGTGCGGGTCGGCGCGAGGTCGAGCGTCCCGGGGATCACCGAGGCGCCGTCGACGGCCTGGACGGACGCGACGTCGATGCCCGCGGTGTCGTCCTGGCGGACCACGATGGCCTCGACGAACGCCTTGTCGCCCGCGCCCGCGACCTTCTGCGCGTACGCCTCGACGTCGATCCCGACCGCCGCGGCGACCTCGCGCGCGACCGCGTCCTGGCGGGCCGGGTCGAGGTTCATCTTGTCGACCCCGATCCGGTGCACGGGCCGCGGTTCGACGACGGGCGCGCCGTCGCCACCGAGGATCTGCCCCCGCTCGGCACGCACACGCGTCACGGCCAGCCGGTCGCCGTCGGCGAGACCGGGGACCAGGACGTCGGGCTCCCAGGCCACGGCCCACCTCGCGGGCCCGTCCTCGCCCTTCGCGGGCTCCTGGAGCGCCAGGTCGACGGTCGTCTCGTAGGTCCAGGGGGCGGCGTCGGTGACCTCCCAGCTGTACGCGAGGGTCGCGGTGGCCGCCTTGCCCTTGTCCTCGCCCTCGGCGACGACCTCGACGTCGGCCAGGGTGACCGTGTGCTCGACCTCCGCGAGGGGCTCGAGGACCGCGTCCCGGTGGGCTGCGACGTCAATGTTGGCCTGGGTGAACGTGACGCCCTCGAAGTCGCCCTCGGAGATCGCGGTCGCGAGCGCCTCGGCCGCGTCCTCGGCACTGGGTGGGTCCTCGGTGCACGCCGTCAGGACCAGCGCGAGGGTGGGGACGAGGAGGAGGGCACCGAACCGCACGGGTACCCGCGCTCCGGTCGACCTCGTGCTCCGGCGCTGCTGCTCGAGACTCACGTGCTCCCCCTCACGGTGTGCCGGTCGGAGACCGACAGAAACGGCGATCCGGGCGTCGTCGCCCGGAGCGAGGCTAGCCCACCGGGCGCGGACGGGCGTCGTCGGGCACGGCCCTGCACCACCGCACCCCCGAGCCTCCACACGATCCCCGCGGACGCCGCGCCGCTGCGGCGCGGGCCCCGCTCACCGTCCGGTCGAGGCGTCCTTCGCGGCCTGCCCCATGCGGCGCACGGCCTCGGTGAGCACCTCCTGGTTGGTCGCGAGGTTGAGGCGCACGTGCCCGGCGCCGCCGGGTCCGAAGTGTCGCCCGTCGTTGAGCGCGACCTTGGCCCGATCGAGGAAGAACCGGTAGGGGTCGTCGGCGACGGACGACGCGTCGAGCCACGCGAGGTAGGTGCCCTGGGTGGGCTCGTAGCGGACCTGGGGCAGGTGCTCCTCGAGGAGGTCGGCGAGGAGCAGCTTGTTGCGCCGGATGCCGCGCAGGACGGCGTCGAGCCAGACGGTGCCCTGGGTGAGCGCCGCGACGTGCGCGATCACGGACACGTGCCCGACGCCGTGCACGACCTCCTCGGGGATCCGCCGCAGGTCGTCCGCTGCCTCGGGGCCGCCGACCGCGACCGCGGCCTTGAGGCCCGCGAGGTTCCAGGCCTTGGAGGCCGACAGGACCGCGATCGAGTCCTCGGCGCCGGCCACTGTCACGATGGGTGTGTAGGCCACCCCGGGCGCGGTGATCGGCGCGTGGATCTCGTCGGACACGATCCGCACCCCGTGGCGGCGGGCCAGCGCAGCGAGGCCCTCGAGCTCGGCGCGCGTGTGGACCGTGCCCGTGGGGTTGTGGGGGTTGCACAGCAGGTAGACCGCGCGGCGACCGCTGCCGGGGCCGGTCCCGTTGAGGGTCGCGCCGGTCGCGTCGGCGAACGCCGCGTCGAGCGCGTCGAGGTCGAGCCGGAAGTCCGCGGTGAGCGGCGCGGTGACGATGCGGCGTCCCTCGTTCTGCGTGAACCCGAAGAAGGGCGGGTAGACGGGCGGGCTGACCACGACCGCGTCGCCCGGCCCGGTGAGCACCTTGAGGACCTCCATGAGGCCGAGCATGACGTCGGGCACCATGCGCGTGCCCTCGGGGTCGAACGACCAGTCCCAGCGGCGCTTGGCGAGGTCGGCGAGGGCCTCGGCGTAGGTGTTGCCGTAGTCGTACCCCGTGTCCCCCGTACGCATCGCGGCCGTCACGGCCTCGATCACGGGAGGGGCGAGCTCGACGTCCATCTCCGCGACCCACAGGGGCAGGACGTCAGGCGCGTAGGCGCGCCACTTGAGGCTGGTCCGACGGCGGAGCTCGTCCTGGGTGAGGGCGTCGAGCGGGTTGTCGGTGGCGAAGGGCGAGGTGGTCACGGATCGAGCCTACGTCGGGGCCCGCGCGCCGACCTGGTACCGAGGTGCCAGGGCCACTACGTTGTCCGGATGGGCTTCCTCGGGTTCTACTCCGCGCTGATCCTTCTGTACGTCGTGGTGATCGCCGTGGTGGCCGTCCTGGCGATCTGGGCGCTCGTGCTCACGATCCAGCTCCTGCGGAGCGTGCTGGCCGAGCGCAAGGTCCGGGAGGCCGCAGCGACGCGTGTCGCGTACCCGTCGTCGGCGCCAGCACCGGCACCGACGGAAGCGGCGGGATACGGTCCGGCGCCCGACCGAGTCGACTGACCGGCACGCCCCGCCCGAGCCGGCAGCTCAGCCGTCCGTGCGACGCCCTGCACCCACCCGGGACCGCTCGAACACGTCCCTGGGCAGGGCGAGCGTCGTCGTGGGGGTCTTGGTGCGCTGGGCCGCGCCTTCCTCGGGGACGGGCGCGCCGTCGTCGGGCGCGTCCGGGGCGAGGCCGCGCGCGTGCGCGGGCGGCGCGCCCCCGAGGACCGCCCTCGAGACCCGCATCACCACGAACGCGAGCACCGCGACCGCGACGGCCGCGATGACGATCTTCTGCAGGACGCCCGCGTACTCCTCGACGAGGTGCCAGCTCTCGCCCAGCGCGTAGCCCGCTCCCACGAAGATGCTGTTCCAGATGAGGCTGCCCGCGGTCGTCAGGACCACGAACTTGGGGAGCGGCATACGGTCGACCCCGGCCGGGAGCGAGATCAGGCTCCGGAAGATCGGGATCATGCGGCCGAAGAACACCGCCATGCTGCCGTGCTTGTGGAACCAGGCCTCGGTGCGGTCGACGTCCTTGAGCTTGACGAGAGGCAGCCACCCGATGATCTTGCGCGTGCGCTCACGGCCCACCAGGACGCCCACGTAGTACAGGGCGATCGCCCCCACGAGCGAGCCGATCGTCGTCGCGACGATCGCCGCGAAGACGTTGAAGCTGCCCCGGCTCGCCGTGAACCCGGCGAGCGGCAGGATGACCTCGCTCGGCAGGGGCGGGAAGAGGTTCTCGAGCGCGATCGCGAGCCCTGCTCCGAACACACCGAGCGTCTCCATGAGGGACACGGCCCACCCGGCGACACCCCCCAGGTCGGGTTCGCTCGCGGCGGCCGCGTGCACGAGGTCGGCGGGCAGGATCGAGAAGGGCATGCGCAGACTGTAGACGCCGAGGACCGGACAATTCGAACTCGGGCGTGTCACGTGTGGGGGACGTGCAGGACTGCCGCTGAGTGCGGAGTTCTTGTGCGACACGCCGGGCGTTTCGCGCAAGAACTCCGCACTCAACGGCGGGTAGCAGGGACCGGCAGCAGGCGGCGGTTCAGTACCGCCAGCGCGACATGTCCTGCTGGTACGTCCGGTAGATCAGGGGCGAGAGCAACGTCGAGGGCTTCATCTCGACCTCGGGTCCCGGGTGGTCACCCGCGAGCGTCGCGGTGGCCCGCAGCGAGTCGAGCGTGTGGAAGCGCAGCCCCTCCGGGAGGGGCGTGGCGCCGAAGAGGCGCGCTCCGCCGTCGGGCCCCAGAGCCCCGGCAGCCTCACCCTGCCCCGGCGCGGCCGGGAGCGACAGGACGAACCCCCACTCCCCGAACGACGGCACGTTGACCGACAGCGGCACCACGGTCCGTCCCGGTGAGCCCGCGCGGACGGTCGCCGCGACCTGCCAGTAGGCGTTCGGCGTGAAGTACGACGACGTCGCCTGGGTCGCGTACACGCCCCCGGGCCGCAGGCGGTTCGCGACCATGGCGTAGAACTCGGTCGAGTAGAGCTTGGCGATGCGCTCGTTCGACGGGTCGACCAGGTCGATCAGGACCGCGTCGAACGTCTGGTCCGTGGTGTCCATGAACCGGAACGCGTCGCCGTTGACGACCGTGACTCGCGGGTCGTCGAACGAGTGCTCGTTGAGCTCGCTCACCAGCCGGTCGGTCCGCGCGAGCTCGGTCACGGCGGGGTCGAGGTCCACGACCGTGACCTCCTGGACGCTCGGGTAGCGCAGGACCTCGCGCGCGAGCAGCCCGTCCCCTCCCCCGAGGATCGCCACGGACGCGGGCGCGGCGACCGACGTGAGCGTCGAGTGCGCGAGCGTCTCGTGGTACCTCGCCTCGTCGACCGACGAGAACTGGAGCTGGTCGCTCAGGTAGAGCCGGACGTCGTCGCCGAAAGTCGTCAGTACGAGCTTCTGGTAGGACGTCGACTCGTAGTGGACCACCGGGTCCTGGTAGAGCCGCGTGTTGATCGCACCCTCGATCGCGCTCGACGCTGCGAAGCACACCACGAGGAACACCACCGTGACCCAGCTGAACCAGGTCCAGCGCGTGCGCCGCCCCATTCGCCGCAGCATGAACACCGCGACCAGCACGTTGAGCAGCGCGACCGCGTACGCCGTCCGCATGAGCCCCAGGTACGGGAGCATGACGAACGGGAAGAGCAGCGACGCGGCGAGCGCCCCGAAGTAGTCGACCGCGAGCACCTTCGACAGCAGGCCGACCGACTCGTCGCGCCCGTGCTCCTTGAGCAGCGCGACGAGCAGCGGGATCTCGACGCCGATCCCCACGCCGATCGCGAGCGAGAGCAGCACGAAGACCAGCCAGTACACCTGGGTCATGCTGAACGCCGCGTAGAGGATCAGGACCGAGCTTCCGCCCAGGAGGGCGAGCGCGACCTCGTTGCGCACGAAGTTCAGGCCCGGGTTCGTGGCCAGGCGCGTCGCGAGCAGCGACCCGATCCCCATGCCGAACAGCGTCAGGCCCGTCGCGACGGAGAACGCGACGACCGAGTCGCCGAACAGGTAGGAGGCGGCCGTGCCGAGGATCAGCTCGTAGATGATCCCGCCGACCGCGACGAGCAGCGCGGCCGCGAACACGGTCGGCTTGTCCATGCTGCGGCCCGACGGCAGCGCTGCGCCCGGGAGCGGGGCGGCGCCCGGGAGCGGGGCGGCGCCCGAGGGCGGCTCGCCCGAGGGGGGCTCGCCCCCGGTGAGCGGCGCGGTCTCCGTCTGCGTCTCGCCGGCCACGGTCAGGAGAGGATCGTCCCCGCGATGATGATCCCGATGGCGATGGCCAGCCCGGCGATCATGATCCCGAAGGCCGTGTTGTGCTCGTCGACGAGCTCGCGGTGCAGGTTGAGCTTGAACAGGTAGTTGACGATCACGATCGTCAGGACGAGCAGGACGATGCCCAGGACCGAGTAGACGATCGTGGACAGGAAGGCGTCGAGGCGCAGCTGGTCGAGGATGCTCATGGTTGCTCCAGGTGGTCGGCGGGTCGGTGAGGACGGGTCGTGCTGAAGGTCTGGGGACCGGCGCGCCAGGCGCCGGGCGGTGTGCGGGCCCGGTTACTTGCCGAGGCCGCCGCCACCGCCGCCGTAGACCGAGCGGCGGTAGCAGGTCTGGTCGTCGTCCTGGGAGACGACCTGGTCCGACGGCGCGGCCTGCTCGACGGAACGCGGCGTGCAGTAGGTGTCGTCACGCGGGCCGCACGAGCTGAAGAGCATCGTTGCGAGGACCCCGATCGCGAGGAACGCGCCGACGAGCTTGACCGAGACGTTCCGCGGCGCGACGCGCTTGCCGAAGTGGGCCTTCTGCCCCGCGACGTCCAGGACGGTGCCGTGGTAGAGGTCGATGATGCGGTCGTCGAACTTCTCGAGCGAGAGCACCATGTCGTTCGTGCGCAGCTCGGCGTAGGCGACGGGCTGCCCGACCGTCAGGTCGTACGTGAACGACCCGTCGAGCGACCGGATGGTCCCGACGCCCGCCTCGGTGACCGTGGTCCGGTAGGTCCGGCCGCTCAGGGTGACGTTGACGACCTGCCCCTTGCGCAGGCGCGAGGGGTCGAGGTGCTCGGCGCTCTCGGCCGGGCGGTAGAGGGTCACGGCCTTGGTGTAGTGGTCGTACTCGACCCAGAAGTCGAGGTTCTCGTACCCGAGGACCTCCCACTCCTCCCAGTAGTACGTGACGCCGTCGCTGGGGTCCTGCTCGCCGTAGACGACGACGCCCTGCGGCAGCGAGCGCCACGGCGGCGCGCCGATCAGGTGCTTGCCGAGCGTCATGCGCGCCTTGGGTCGGGGCGCCATCAGAGGAGGGTCCGGACGGTCACGCCTGCGGCGGAGAAGGTCTCGCGCAGCAGGCTGCGCGTGTCCTCCTCGAAGGTGCCCGACGACGGAGCGCGGCACGTCGTGAGGGTCAGGTAGGCGGTCCCTTCCTCGGGCCACGTGTGGACCGCGAGGTGGGACTCGGCCAGGAGCGTCGCCATGCTGAACCCCTGGGGGGCGAACCGGTGCGAGGTCTCACCGAGCGGGGTGAGCCCCGCACGGTCGACGACCCGGGAGATGCAGGTGCGGACGGTCGTCTCGTCGTCCAGGAGCGCGGGGTCGCCTCCGGAGACGTCGAAGACGTAGACGAGGTTGCGGTTGACCTGGTCGGTCGGCACGTGATCTCCCTGGGCTGGCTGGCCGGGTCACGCTAGCGGACGCCCGACGTTCCCGAAAAATGCGGACGCACCCTGGGACACGAGCTCACCCGGCCGCTCGCCGAGCGCGGTCGCCCGTCCAGGCCTAGCGTGAGTGACCGGGGCCACGGCGCGGACGCCGACGGCCCTTGCACGTCCGCTCCTGCAGTACCTCGACGTACCGCACGACTCGACCATCCGGTCCGGCGCCCGGCCTCGCGTGCCACCCTCCGGACCAGCGACGACACGGAGGCGACATGACGAAGAAGCCGTTCAGCGGGGAGATCAACCTGGACGTCCGGGACTCGACCCCGGACTGGGATGCGTTCCTCCCGCCCAAGGCACCGGCGGGTGCGCCCAACGTGCTCGTCGTGCTGTACGACGACACGGGCATGGCGTCGTGGTCGCCCTACGGCGGGCGGATCAGCATGCCGACCATGGACCGCCTCGCCCGCGACGGCCTCACGTACTCGCAGTGGCACACGACGGCGCTGTGCTCGCCGACGCGCTCGACGTTCCTGACCGGCCGCAACCACCACCTCAACGGCTTCGCGACGATCTCGGAGTCCTCCACGGGGTTCCCGGGGTACAACTCCCACATCCCCCCGTCGAACGCGACCATGGCGCACGTCCTGCGGGACGCCGGCTGGTCGACCTTCTGGGTCGGCAAGAACCACAACGTGCCGATCGACGAGTGGACCGCGGGGGCCTCGAAGAAGAACTGGCCGCTGGCCCAGGGGTACGACCGCTTCTACGGCTTCATCGGCGGGGAGACCAACAACTGGTACCCGTCGCTCGCCGAGGACAACCACTACATCGACCAGCCGTACCTGCCCGAGGACGGGTACCACCTGTCGAAGGACCTGGCGGACCAGGCCCTCAAGATGATCCGGGACGTCAAGCAGACCGAGCCCGACAAGCCCTGGTACATGTGGTTCTGTCCTGGTGCGAACCACGCACCCCACCACGCACCCCAGGAGTACATCGACAAGTACAAGGGGAAGTTCGACGACGGGTACGAGGCCTACCGCGAGTGGGTCCTGCCGCGCATGATCGAGCGGGGCATCCTGCCCGAGGGCACGGCGCTCACCGAGCTCAACCCCATGCCCGACGGAACGTTCTCCCCGACGGACGAGGTACGGCCATGGGCGTCGCTGAACGACGAGGAGAAGCACATGTTCTCCCGGATGGCCGAGGTGTTCGCCGGGTTCAGCGAGTACACCGACGCGCAGGTCGGTCGCGTGGTCGACTACCTCGAGGAGTCCGGTCAGCTCGAGAACACGATCATCGTGTACTGCGCCGACAACGGCGCCTCCGGGGAGGGCAGCCCGAACGGCTCGGTCAACGAGGGCAAGATCTTCGGCGGCTACCCCGACGACGAGGCGCAGAACCTCACCATGGTCGACAAGCTCGGCACCCCCGACACGTACAACCACTACCCGACCGGGTGGGCGGCCGCGTTCTCGACGCCGTACAAGATGTTCAAGCGCTACACCTACCAGGGCGGGGTCGCCGACCCCCTGGTCATCCACTGGCCTGCGGGCATCGCGGCCAAGGGCGAGGTCCGCCACCAGTACCACCACTCGACCGACATCGTGCCCACGATCCTCGAGGCCTGCGGCGTCGAGTTCCCCAGCACGTACAACGGTGTCGAGCAGACCCCGCTCTCCGGCGTCTCCATGGTGCCGTCCTTCGGCGCCGCCCCCGACGCGCCGACGAACAAGCAGACGCAGTACTACGAGATGTTCGGCCAGCGAGGGATCTGGCACGAGGGCTGGAAGGCCGTCACGGTGCACGGTCCGGTGAGCGGCAAGGGGCACTTCGACGACGACGTGTGGGAGCTCTACCACACCGAGGTCGACCGTTCGGAGTCGCAGGACCTGGCGGCGCAGCACCCGGAGAAGCTCGAGGAGCTCAAGGCGTTGTGGCTCGAGGAGGCCGAGAAGAACGACGTCCTGCCCCTCAACGACCTGCAGATCATCGGCAACCCCAAGGACTTCGAGACCTTCGTCGCCATGGAGTTCCACCAGCCCGCTCCGCCGAGCGGTCGGTTCGTCTACTACCCGGGCACGTCCGAGGTGCCCGAGCGCTCTGCGGCCAACACGCACGGCGTCTCGTACAAGATCGCGGCCGAGGTCGAGCTCACGCCCGACTCGCAGGGCGTGATCTTCGCCCACGGGTCGCGATTCGGCGGGCACGCGCTCGTCATCAAGGACGGCCAGGTGCACTACGTGTACAACTTCCTGGGCATCCCGCCCGAGGACCGCGTCTCGGCGCCTGTGCCGACCTCGGGCAAGCACATCATCGGCGTCGAGTTCATCAAGGAGGGCATGGGCGAGAACCGCGAGGGCGTGGGCCCGGTCAAGCTCTACATCGACGACCAGCAGGTCGGGGAGAAGCGCATCCGGACGATCCTGGGGCACTTCTCGCTCTGCGGCGAGGGCCTGACGATCGGGCGCGACAGCGCGGACCCCGTCTCGTCGTTGTACGGCTACGGGTTCGACTTCACGGGCGGCGAGATCGCTCAGGTCGTCTTCGACATCGCCGACGACGCCTACCTCGACCTCGAGGCGCACCTGGCAGCCGCGATGTCGCGCGACTGACCCCACCGTGCGCCCGGGGCGGTCGGCCTGATGC
>NZ_JBHXBO010000113.1:0-13118 GCF_042726775.1 Oerskovia sp. NPDC060287 | reverse complement strand
CAGCAGGCGTCAGCGGCGATCGTCGTCAACGACGTCGACCCGCACCGGACCGTCGACCGACAGGGCTCCGATCACCGTGCGCAGCGCGCGGGCAGTACGCCCGCCTCGCCCGATGACGCGTCCGAGGTCCTCGGGGTGAACCCGGACCTCGAGCAGCTCGCCCCGGCGCAGCGGCTTCGCGTTGACCCGGACGGCGTCCGGGTTGTCCACGATCCCGCGCACCAGGTGCTCGAGCGCCTCGCCGAGCATCAGGCCTGCTCTTCGGCTGCCTCAGCCGCGTCAGCGGACTCGACCGGAGCAGCGGACTTCTTCTCGGCAGCCTTGGCCTTGGCCTTCTCGGCGTCCTGAGCGGCAGCCTCGATGGCAGCGGCCGGGTCGACCTTCTCGCCCTTGACGCGCAGGGTGCCCTCGGCACCCGGCAGGCCCTTGAACTTCTGCCAGTCACCCGTGATCTTGAGGAGCACGAGCACCTGCGGCGACGGCTGCGCGCCGACGCTCAGCCAGTACTGCGCGCGCTCGGAGGAGATGTCGATGAGCGACGGCTCCTCGGTCGGGTGGTACTTGCCGATCTCCTCGATGACGCGACCGTCGCGCTTGGTGCGCGAGTCGGCGACGACGACACGGTAGTACGGCGCACGGATCTTGCCGAGACGCTTCAAACGAATTCTGGTGGCCACTGTGGTGGTCTCTCCTGGTTCTGGGTGAGGTGACCCGTGCGTCCTCCCGGTGGGGACCAGGCGAGCACGAGGTCGGGACACGGCGTAGCGCGGAGAGAGGGGCCGGGCACGCCGAGTACCCGGCTATTGTGCCAGACCAGACAGCGTGCGACCAACCCGTCCTTCGAGGACCCGCGTCACACGAGACAGCTCCCTCGGACCGGTGCGAACGCCCCTCGGACCGTGGGCACCACCCTCACCCACCGTGCACCACGCACCGGGGCGAGGGCCGCACGCCTCAGACCGGAGACACCAGCTCCCCACGGAGCACCACGGCCTTCGGGTGCCGCAGCACCTCGATGTTCTCGCGCGGGTCCTCCGGGTAGACCACGAGGTCCGCGCTCGATCCCTCGACGAGCCCGCCGTAGCCCAGGAACTCGCGCCCCTGCCAGCTCGCGGCCGCGACGACGTCCGCCGTCGGGACGCCCGCGGCCACCATCTCCGCGCACTCGTCGGCGATCCGGCCGTGCCCGAGGGTGCCGCCCGCGTCGGTGCCGACCAACAGCTGGATGCCGGCCTCGTGGAGCTGGCGCACCTGCTCGTACCGACGCTCGTGCATGTCGCGCATGCGCGAGGCGAAGAGCGGGTACTTGCCCTCTGCCTGGCGGGCGATGTTCTCGAACTCGGCGACCTGCAGGAGCGTGGGCGTCACGGCGATGCCCCGCTCGGACAGCGTGTACATGTCGTCGGGGTGGATCCCGGTGCCGTGCTCGATGCAGTCCACACCAGCGGCCAGCAGCGAGGGGATGACCTCGCTCGAGAACGCGTGGACCGTGACGCGTGCGGCCTCGGCGTGCGCGACCGCGACGGCCTCGGTCAGCACGTCCTGCGGCCACAGGGGGCGCAGGTCGCCGTCGGCACCGAGGTCGCGGTCGATCCAGTCCCCGACGAGCTTGACCCAGCCGTCCCCGGCACGCGCCTCCTGGCGCACGACCTCGGGGAGCTGCGTGACGTCGTCGAGCTCGAGGCCGAAGTTGCGCAGGTAGCGCTTGGGGCGCGCGATGTGGCGCCCCGCCCGCACGATGCGCGGCAGGTCGCGACGCGACCGGACCCACCGGGTGTCGAGCGGTGACCCCGCGTCACGCAGGAGCAGCACGCCGCTGTCGCGGTCCGCGACGGCCTGCGCCTGTGCGGTCGAGTTGTCGACCGCACCGTCAGGACCGAGACCGATGTGGCAGTGCACGTCCACGAGCCCGGGCAGGACCCAGCCCTCGATCGCGACCATGTTGGTGCCCTGCGCGGACGGGCGGGTCAGCGTGACGTGGCCGTCCTTGACCCAGAGGTCGGAGACCTCGCGGTCGTCTCCCAGGAGGATGCGACCTCTGATGTGCAGCGAGGGGCCTTCCAGCGCGGACATCGGTCTCCAAGTTCTCGGACGGTCGGGGTGCGTCCGGTCGCGCGGCCGGACGGACCGGACCACGGTGTCGGACGAGGACGTCGGACGAAGGTCGGGTGAGAGCCACCCTGACCTGCAGGACATAACCTAGCGCGCTAGCGCCCCAGGAACTTCTCCAGGTCGGGCGGGAGCTGCAGGTCGGTCGCGTCGGTCGACTTCTGGGGGGCCTTAGCGCCTCCCAGGGCTCCGAACGCCGATCCGGGCGCCGCCGGGGGCGTGGCCGGGCCACCGAGAGCGCGCGCCTGGCGCGCGGCCTCCTCCGCCGCCCGCTTGGCCGGGTTGCCGGACTTCGCCTTGCGACCCTTGGCCGGGGGCGCGACGCGCCCACGGGCCTTCTTGCCACCCATGCCCGGCAGGTTGCCCATGCCCGGCATACCGGGCATGCCTCCGCCACGGCTCATCTGGCGCATCATCTTCTGCGCGCCCGCGAACCGGTCGAGGAGCTGGTTCACGTCGCTCGTGGTGACACCCGAACCGCGGGCGATGCGTGCTCGGCGCGACCCGTTGATGATCTTGGGGTTCTCGCGCTCCCCCGGTGTCATCGAGCGGATGATCGCCTCGATGCGGTCGACCTCGCGCTCGTCGAAGTTGTCGAGGGCCTCACGCATCTGCCCCATGCCCGGCAGCATGCCGAGCATCTTCTTCATGGAGCCCATGTTGCGCATCTGCTGCATCTGGACGAGGAAGTCCGCGAGCGTGAAGTCCTGGCCCGAGGCCACCTTCTCGGCCATCTTGGCGGCCTGCTCGGAGTCGAACGCCTTCTCGGCCTGCTCGATGAGGGTGAGCACGTCACCCATGTCGAGGATGCGCGAAGCCATGCGGTCCGGGTGGAAGGCCTCGAAGTCGGTGAGCTTCTCACCGGTCGAGGCGAAGAGGATCGGGCGACCCGTGACGCGGGCGACGGACAGCGCGGCACCGCCGCGCGCGTCGCCGTCGAGCTTCGACAGGACGACGCCCGTGAAGTCGACGCCCTCCTCGAAGGCCTTGGCGGTCGCGACCGCGTCCTGGCCGATCATGGCGTCGATGACGAACAGGATCTCGTCGGGGTCGACCGCGTCGCGGATGTCCGCGGCCTGGCGCATGAGCTCGGCGTCGACGCCGAGCCGGCCCGCGGTGTCGACGATCACCACGTCGTGCTGGCGCTGGCGCGCGGTCTCGACGCCGTCGCGAGCGACCTGGACAGGGTCGCCGACGCTCGTGCCCGACTCGCCCTCCGAGCCCTGGTTGCCCGGCAGCGGCGCGAAGACCGGCACGCCGGCACGCTCGCCCACGACCGACAGCTGGTTGACCGCGTTGGGACGCTGCAGGTCGGCTGCGACGAGGAGCGGCGTGTGCCCCTGCTCGCGCAGGTGCAGCGCGAGCTTGCCCGCGAGGGTCGTCTTGCCGGCGCCCTGGAGGCCCGCGAGCATGATGACGGTCGGCGGGTTCTTCGCCAGGCGCAGGCCGCGGCTCTCCCCGCCGAGGATCGCCACGAGCTCCTCGTTGACGATCTTGACGACCTGCTGGGCAGGGTTGAGCGCGCCGGAGACCTCGGCCGACAGGGCCCTGGACCGGATGGCACCGGTGAAGTCCTTGACGACGGGTACAGCGACGTCAGCGTCGAGGAGCGCGCGCCGGATCTCACGGATCGTGGCGTCGATGTCCGCCTCGGAGAGACGGCCCTTGCTCCGCAGGTTCTTGAAGGTCGACGTCAATCGATCTGACAGCGTGGCGAACACCGCGTCATCCTTACCGCTCGTGAATCAGGGAAGTGCCCAGCCTACCGGTCGGGGGCGCCGACTCGGGCAGCACGGCCCGGGTCGCGGCCGTGAGGTCGTCCACGAGGCGTGCGCGCCACGAGGTCCAGGCCGTGGGGCCGAGCGAGGACGAGTCGGCCTCGGTCAGCGCGCGCAGCACCTCGAGCAGGTCCCGTCGGTGCCCGACGGCGTCGGCGAGCTCGGCGACGGTCGCCGGGTCGTCCGGGTCCGCCGAGACGGCGAGACGCGAGAGCGTGAGGTGGTGCCGCACGAGGCGCGCGACGTCGTCGGGCACCCCGTCCTCGAAGCCCATCCGGTGCAGGATGCCCGGGACGAGCCGCGCCCCCTCCTCCGAGTGGTCGAGCGCGCCGCGCCGCTTGCCGATGTCGTGGAACAGCGCCGAGAGCAGCAGGAGGTCCGGACGTGCGACCTCCTTGCGGTCGCGCGCGGCCCGCGCGACCGTCTCGACGAGGTGGCGGTCGACCGTGTGCCGGTGGATCGCGGCGCGCTGCGGGCGGTTGCGCACCCCTTCCCACTCGGGGATCCACGTCGTGACGACGCCCGCGAGGTCGAGCGCCTCCCAGACCGCGACCTGCGCCTGCCCGCTCGCGAGCAGCGAGAGGAAGGCGGACCGCGCCGCGGCGGGCCACGGCTCGGGGAGCGGCGGGCAGTGCCCGAGGCTGCTGACCGAGACCGGAGAGAGCGTCAGGCCCGTCCGCGCGGCCGTCGCGGCGGCGCGCAACGACAGCAGCGGGTCCGTCTCGGGGTGCGCGTCGATGGCCAGGACCAGCTCGCCGTCGTGCTCGACGAGCCCGTCCCCGACCGACCGCAGCCGGGGCGCGGCCCGTCGGCCCCGCACGAGGACCGGTCGGCGCGTTGTGCTCGGCCGCTGGAGCGCCTGGCGGGCACGACGGACCGTCGTGTCCAGCGCGTAGGAGATCTCGCGCCCCGAGGCCGCGAGGCTCGCCAGGAGCTCGTCGGGGTCGTCGTACCCCGTGAGGGCGGCGACCTCGTCGAGGTCCGCGAGCAGGAGCCTGTTGGTGTGCCGCCCCGTGACCACCTGGATCGCGTCGCGCACGTCGAGCAGGTGCGCGTGGGCCCGGTCGACCGTGCCGTGCGGCCGGTCCGTCAGCCAGGTCGCGGCGAGCGCCGAGAGCACGACGGCGTCGCGGATCCCGCCGCGCGACTCCTTGAGGTCGGGCTCGATCAGGTACGCGATCTCCCCCGACCGCTCGGCCCGCTCCTTCGTCGAGGACAGGAGCTCGGGCAGCCGGCGGCGCGAGGCCGACCGCCAGTCCGTGAGGACGGCCGACGCGGCCCGGTGGACCACGAGCGCGTCACCCGCGACGGGCCGGACGTCGAGCCACCCGACCGCGGCCGGGACGTCCTTGGACGCGACCTGCCGGCACTGGGACAGCGACCGCACCGCGTGGTCCAGGTCCACGCCCTCGTCCCACAGCGGGTACCAGAGCCGCTCCGCGATCGCGCCGACCTGCTCGGGCGAGTGGCTGCGACCGTCGTGCACGAGCACCAGGTCCAGGTCGCTCGCTGGCCCCATGTCCGCTCGCCCGAGGCTCCCCACGGCTGCGAGCGCCACACCCTCGGTGCTCGTGCCGGCCGTCGCCTCCTGCCAGAGGGCCGTGAGCCGGTCCGTGACGAGAGCGCAGACCGCCGAACGACGGGCCACCCCCGAGCTGCCCGGACCGCTCAGCTCCCGGGCGACCGCGAGCATCTCGGCCCGGAGGCCCCGCACCCGAGGTGGGTACGAGGCCTCTGCCGGTTCGCCGGGCCCCTGGGGAGCCCCTTCGTGCGCTGCGCCGGTCATCTCGACCGTGCCCCCTGCTGCACCGCTGACGACACCATGCCGTTCTCTCCTGTCCGGTCCGGATCGCCTAGAGGGCGCCGGCGCCGTGCTCGCCCGTGCGGACCCGGGCGACGTCGTCGACCGTGACCGTCCACACCTTGCCGTCACCGATCCGCCCGGTCTGGGCCGCCTTGACGATCGCCTCGGTGACCGTCGAGGAGTCCTCGTCGTCCACGAGGACCTCGATGCGGACCTTCGGGACCAGGTCCACGGTGTACTCCGCACCGCGGTAGACCTCGGTGTGGCCCTTCTGCCGGCCGTAGCCGCTGGCCTCGCTGACCGTCATGCCCCGGACCCCTGCGGCCTCGAGCGCGGACTTCACGTCGTCGAGACGGTGCGGCTGGATGATTCCTGTGACGAGCTTCATGCCCTGACCTCCTGGATGACACGACCCTGTGCGATGGTCTCGTATGCGGTCTCACCGTGCTCCGCGAGGTCGATCCCGCCGACCTCGGCGTCCTCGCTGACCCTCCAGCCCATCGTCACCTTGATGACGAAGCCGATGACGAACGTGAGGACTCCGGAGAAGATCACGGCCGCGAGGGCGATGACGACCTGGATCACGAGCTGGTCGATCCCGCCACCGTAGAACAGGCCCGTGTCTGTGCCCAGCAGGCCGATGAGGACGGTCCCGACCAGGCCACCGACCAGGTGGACGCCGACGACGTCGAGCGAGTCGTCGTAGCCGAAGCGGTACTTCAGGCCGACCGCGAGGGCGCACAGGACACCGGCGACGGCGCCGAGCGCGATCGCTCCGATCGGGTTGACCGCCGCGGCGGCCGGGGTGATCGCGACGAGGCCCGCGACGATGCCGGACGCGGCACCCAGGCTCGTGGCGTGACCGTCACGCAGGCGCTCGGTGAGGAGCCAGGCGGCCATCGCGGCGCAGGTCGCGACCGTGGTGTTGACCCAGGCCAGGCCCGCGACCTCGTTGGCGGCACCGGCGGAGCCCGCGTTGAACCCGAACCAGCCGAACCACAGGAGGGCTGCGCCCAGCATCACGAACGGGAGGTTGTGGGGACGCATGGGCTCCTTGCCGAAGCCCTTGCGCTTGCCGATGATCAGGGCGAGCACCAGGCCCGCGACACCCGCGTTGATGTGGACGACCGTGCCACCGGCGAAGTCGATCGGGGCCACGTTGGCGATCCCGTCGGTCACGCCGTAGATCGCCGCCGCGATGCCGTTCTCGCCGGCACCGAGGATGCCGCCGCCCCACACCATGTGGGCGAGCGGGAAGTAGACGAGCGTCACCCAGACGCCCGCGAAGACGAGCCACGCGCCGAACCGCGCACGGTCCGCGATCGCGCCGCTGATCAGGGCGACCGTGATGATCGCGAAGGTGGCCTGGAACCCTGCTGCCACGAGAGCCGGGACGCCGCTGCCCGCCAGGAGGCTGTTCGCGTCGTCGGTCAGGGGCGCCAGACCGAAGAACTCGGTCGGGTTGCCGAAGATGCCGGCCACGTCGGACCCGAAGGTCATCGAGTAGCCCCAGAGCACCCAGATGATGCCGACCACGGCGATCGCGCCGAAGCTCATCATCATCATGTTCAGGACGCTCTTGCCGCGGACCATGCCGCCGTAGAAGAACGCCAGGGCCGGGGTCATCAGCAGCACCAGAGCGGCTGACGTCAGGAGCCAGGCCGTGTTTCCAGTGTCAAGTTCGAAGGGCATGCGCTGTCGCCTCTCACCTCGCCAGCCGGGCGGCCGGACAGGTCAAGAGTCGTCCAGCGGCGTTTCCCCGCGACGCGCGTGCGGTGACGGAGGTGTAACGCGCGGCCCCCGTGTGTAAACGTTGCGTTTCCCAGCCCGTCCGAGCCCGGTCCGGGGGCTTCCTCGCCCCCGGACCGGTCGCGTTCAGTCGCCCAGGAGGCCGTCGACGAACTCCTGGGGGTCGAACGGCGCCAGGTCGTCGGGGCCCTCGCCCAGACCGACGAGCTTGACCGGTACGCCCAGCTCGCGCTGGACCGCGACCACGATCCCGCCCTTGGCCGTGCCGTCGAGCTTGGTCAGCACGATGCCCGTGACGCCGGCGATCTCCCCGAAGACGCGCGCCTGGTTGAGCCCGTTCTGGCCCGTGGTCGCGTCGAGCACCAGGAGGACCTCCGACAACGGCGCCTCCTTGGTGATGACGCGGCGGATCTTGCCCAGCTCGTCCATGAGACCGGCCTTGTTCTGCAGCCGGCCCGCGGTGTCGACGAGCACGACGTCGACGCCCTCCTCACGGCCCTGACGGACCGCGTCGAACGCGACCGCGGCCGGGTCCGCTCCGTCCCGGTCCGAACGGACGGTGCGCACGCCCACGCGAGCGCCCCACGTCTCGAGCTGGTCCGCGGCGGCCGCGCGGAACGTGTCGGCCGCGCCGAGCACGACCGTGCGGTCCTCGGCGACCAGGACGCGCGCGAGCTTGCCCACGGTCGTCGTCTTGCCCGTCCCGTTGACGCCCACCACGAGCACGACGGCGGGCAGCCGGGTCCCGTCCTCGGCCGTCTGCGGGGCCGTGGCGAGCGAGCGGTCCATGGTCGGGTCGACGAGGGCGACGAGCTCCTCGCGCAGCAGCGCGCGCACGCTCGCGGGGTCGCGCACACCCAGGACACGCACGCGGGTGCGCAGCGAGTCGATGAGCTCGCCCGCGGGCCCGGCGCCGACGTCGGCCAGCAGCAGGGCCTCCTCGAGCTCGTCCCAGTCGTCCTCGGTCAGGTGGTCGCGCGAGAGCACAGCGAGGAGCTTGCTGCCGAGCGGCGAGCCCGAGCGGGCGAGGCGGCCGCGCAGGCGCGCGAGGCGGCCGCCCACGGCCTCGGGGACCTCGACCGCAGGCGGAGCCTCGAGGTCGGACGGCGCCTCGGCCGTCGCCACACCGCCGCCCTCGGCAGCCTCGGCGGGTTGCTCCCCGGGCGCGTCGCGCTCGAGCGTGGTCGTGCCCGTCGAAGCGGGTGGGAGCGGGTCGCGCGACCCGGACCGGCGACGGACACCGAGGAATCCGAGTCCGAGCACGACGAGGACGGCGAGGGAGATCCAGAGCCAGAGGAGATCGTTCACCGTCGAAGTCTCTCAAATCCGCGCGCGGCATGCGGGCGGCCGGGACATCCGCCTCGCGGGCGCGGCGCGATTCAGTCCTGCGGGAGGACCGGGGGCCGACCGGGCGGCGTCGCCGAGGGGACCGACGGGACGGCACCCGTCGCGGGGCGGCGCACGCCCGCGCTGTGCAGCGTGTGGGTCGCCCGCTCCCGGGCCCGGTGCAGCACGTCGGTGATCTCGTCCGCGTCGATGTACGCGGGGTCGTCGACCTCGGTCGCCGCGAAGAACTCGTCCATGCCCGTGTCCACGGGCTCGACCGCTGCCCGGTCGGCACGCTCCCCGCGGCGGGACCGACGCCACGAGGTGAGCCCCGACACGAAGTCGCGCCAGAATCCCTTGAGGCCGACGGGCGGACCCGTCCGGTCGTTGCGGTCGTCGATGCGCGTGACGACGCTCGCGAACAGGAAGACGACGACGGCCGCCACGAGCGCGATCCCCAAGAACACGAACATCCAGAACATCGTTCGATTATCACGGGAGAACGGCCCGGCGACCTTCGCTGCGACGGCGAGTCCGATGTTCGGCACAGCATCTTCACCGGACCGTGGCCGGGAGGTGACCCAGGCCACGGGCGCCGCGCCGTCCACCTGCCCGGGCCGCAGTCCCGCCCGGGCTTCCCTCGTCGCCGGGACCGACCGGCTGCTCGAGGCTACGCGGGGACCTCGTCACGCAGCCGCTGGCTGATGACGGTCGTCACGCCGTCGCCGCGCATGGTGACCCCGTAGAGCGCGTCGGCGATCTCCATGGTGCGCTTCTGGTGCGTGATGACGATGAGCTGCGAGTCCTCCTGGAGCTCGCGGAAGATCTCGAGCAGGCGCCCCAGGTTCACGTCGTCGAGCGCGGCCTCGACCTCGTCCATGACGTAGAACGGGCTGGGACGGGCCTTGAAGATCGCGACCAGGAGCGCCACGGCCGTGAGCGAGCGCTCCCCGCCGGACAGCAGGGAGAGCCGTTTGACCTTCTTGCCCGCAGGACGGGCCTCGACCTCGATACCCGTGGTGAGCATGTCGTCCGGGTTCGTCAGGACGAGCCGCCCCTCGCCGCCCGGGAACATCCGACCGAACACGTGGACGAACTGCTCGGCCGTGTCGTGGTAGGCCTCGGTGAAGACCTGCTCGACGCGCTCGTCGATCTCCCGGACGATCTCGAGGAGGTCGGTGCGCGACTTCTTGAGGTCGGCGAGCTGGGTCGTGAGGAACGTGTGCCGCTCCTCGAGCGCCGCGAACTCCTCGAGCGCGAGCGGGTTGACCCGGCCGAGCTGGCCCAGCGCCCGCTCGGCCGACCGCAGCCGCTTCTCCTGCGCCGCGCGCACGTACGGTTCGGTCACGGGCTCGCCGTCCTCGTCCTCGCGGACCGTGCCGTCCTCGGCGAGGACCGGCACCGGGCGGTCGGGGCCGAACTCGTCGAGCAGGACCTCGGGGTCCAGGCCGAGCTCGTCGACGCTGCGCCCGTGGAGCTGCTCGATCCGCAGCTGCTGCTGGGTCCGTGCCACCTCGTCGCGGTGCGCCACGTCGGTGAGCTCGCGGAGCTGGCCCGCGAGCGCGTCGACCTCGGCCCGCCGCGCCGTGACCGCCTGGTCGAGCTCTCCGCGGGCCGCCTCCGCCGCGTCGCGCTCCTCACGGGCCCGTTCGAGCGACCGGTCGAGCGCGGCGAGCGCGACCTGGGCACCGTCGCGGACCGCCTCGGCGCGCTCTGCCTGGCGCACGCGCGCCGCCTCCCGGGCTGCCGCCCGCTCACGGGCCGCACGCTCGGTCGCCGCCGCACGCGCCAAGGACTGGGCGCGCCCCGTCAGGGCCCGTGCACGCTCCTCGCTCGTGCGCAGCGCGAGCCGCGCCTCGGTCTCCGCGGCCCGTGCCGCGGTCGCGAGACCGTTCGCCCCGTCCCGTGCGGCCGTCGCGGCCGCGACCGACTCCTCGGTCTGCTCGGGGGCCGCCTCGGCCTCGTCGTGGCGTGCGACGAGACCCGCGAGCTCGGTCTGCTCGGCCACCAGCATGGCCTGCGCCTTCTCGAGCGACGCGCGCACCCGGGCGGACTCGGCCGCGGCCGCGCGCGCCGTCGCCCCCAGGTGCCCCAGCTGCTCCGCGACGGCGGCCAGGGCGGCGTCGGACTCGTTGAGCCGGTCCAGGGTCGCGTCGTAGCGCTGCTGCGCCTCCTCGGCCTCCTCGAGCGCTCCCACGAGCGCGAAGCGGGTCCGCTCACCGCGCGCGACGGCGTCGTCCCGCGCCGTCTGGGCCTCGTCGAGCGCGGACTGCAGGTGCAGGACGCTGGGAGCGGTCGCCGAGCCTCCCCACGCGCCGTGCGCGGCGAGCAGGTCGCCGCCCCTGGTCACCGCGGTGACCTGCGGCGACGACGAGACGAGCGCACGGGCCTGCGCCAGGTCCTCGACGACGACCACGCCGTCGAGCAGGAGCTCCACGGCCGACGCGACCGACCGCGCAGGTGTGACGACGTCCGCTGCCCACGCGGCGCCGTCGGGCAGGACGGCGGGCCGGGCCGCACGCGCGGCGCTCGCCCTGTCCTCGACCGGCGCTCCCCCGCCCACCACGAGGCTCGCTCTCCCCGCGTCCTCCTGGCGCAGGTGGCGCAGCGCGTCGACCGCCGCCTCGAGGCTCTCGACAGCGACCGCGTCCGCGGCGGGCCCCAGGGCTGCCGCGATCGCGTCCTCGTACCCTGCGTCGATGCTCAGCAGCGCAGCGAGCGACCCGATGGCCCCCACCTGGTCGGCCGCGAGCAGCGCGCCCGCGCCGTCCTTGCGGACCAGGCTCATCTCGAGCGCCTCGACGCGTGCGCTCCAGGTCGCGCGCTCACGGTCGGCGGTCTGCTCCTCCTCGCGCAGCCGCGCCACCACGGCGCTCGTGCGCTCGACCGCGTCGGCGGCCTCCTCGTGCTCGGCGTCCAGGCCCTCCTCGCCCTCCTCGACGCCCACGACCTGCGTCTCGAGCGTCGCGAACTCGACGTTCGCCTGGTTGCCGCGCCGCTCGGTCTCGGCGAGAGACTCGCGCAGGCGACCGATCTCGGCCTCGGTCGCCTCGACGCGCGACCGCCGTGCGGCGACCTGGCCGGCCAGGCGCGCGAGGCCCTCGCGGCGGTCGGCCGCTCCGCGCAGCAGCGTCGCGAGCGCCCGCTCGGCGGCCTGCGCCTGCTCCTCGACCGTCGTCCGTTCGGCCACGGCCGCCTCGAGCGCGGCGCGTGCGACCGCGACCTCCGACTCGAGCTCGAGCTCGGCCGCACGTGCCCGGGCGGCCTGCGCGTCCAGGTCGTTCGGGTCCTGCCCACGCTGCACGGTCTCCGGGCGTCCCAGCAGGCGCAGCCGCTCGGCCGCGAGGGTCCGCGTCCCGCCCAGCCGCTCCTTGAGCGATGACAGGCGGTACCAGACCTCGCTCGCGCGGGCCAGGGCCGGCGCGGCCTCGGCCGCCTGCGTCTCCAGGGCACCCAGCGCGTCCCGAGCGGTGGCGAGCGACCGCTCGACCTCGCCCTGGCGGGCCCGCAGCGCCGACTCGTCCGCGATCTCCTGCTCGAGCGTCGCGGTGAGCTGGGCCAGGTCGTCCGCGAGCAGCCGCGCCCGCGCGTCGCGCAGGTCGCGCTGGACCACCTGCGCCTTGCGCGCGATCTGCGCCTGGCGCCCCAGCGGGCCGAGCTGACGCCGGATCTCGGCCGTCAGGTCCCCGAGCCGCGTCAGGTTCGCCTGCATCGCGTCGAGCTTGCGCAGCGCCTTCTCCTTGCGCTTGCGGTGCTTGAGGACGCCCGCGGCCTCCTCGATGAACCCGCGACGCTCCTCCGGGGTCGCGCGCAGCACCGCGTCGAGCTGCCCCTGCCCCACGATCACGTGCATCTCGCGACCGATGCCCGAGTCCGACAGCAGCTCCTGGATGTCCAGGAGCCGGCACGACGACCCGTTGATCGCGTACTCCGAGCCGCCGTTGCGGAACAGCGTCCGCGAGATGGTCACCTCGGAGTACTCGATCGGCAGCGCGCCGTCGGTGTTGTCGATCGTCAGGGACACCTCAGCACGGCCCAGCGGCGGGCGGCCGGCGGTCCCCGCGAAGATGACGTCCTCCATCTTGCCGCCGCGCAGCGACTTGGCGCCCTGCTCGCCCATGACCCAGGACAGGGCGTCGACGACGTTCGACTTGCCCGAGCCGTTCGGGCCCACGACGCACGTGACCCCGGGCTCGAAGCGCAGGGTCGTCGCCGAGGCGAACGACTTGAACCCGCGAAGGGTCAGGGTCTTGAGGTGCACGGGTCAGAGCCTAGTGCGGTGTGGCGGGTGAAGCGGGGAGGTGGCGGCGCTGGGAGCAGGGCCCCTGCCCGTCCTCCTCGCCGACGAAGAC
>NZ_JBHXBO010000112.1:0-13583 GCF_042726775.1 Oerskovia sp. NPDC060287 | reverse complement strand
CCGTGGGGTTCCCGGGCCGTCGTGGGTGCGTCGAGCCGACTCCGTCCGGAGCAGCGACGCCGGTGTATCGCTGGGTCAGGCCTGGAACGGCTTGGCGGCGAGGATCTCGACCGCGATCTCGTTCCCGTTGGGAGCCGTGTAGGAGACCTTGTCGCCGATCGAGGTGCCGTTGATCGCGGCGCCCATCGGGGACGTGGGGGAGTAGACCCGGATGTCCGTGCCGCCGGCGATCTCGCGCGAGCCGAGCAGGAAGGACATCTCCTCGCCGGCCACGTTCGCGGTCACGACCATGCCGGGCTCGACCTTGCCGTCGTCCGGGGGCGTGCCGATCTGCACGTTGCGCAGCTTCGCGGTGAGCTCGCGGATGCGGGCCTCGTTCTTGGCCTGCTCCTCGCGGGCGGCGTGGTAGCCGCCGTTCTCCTTGAGGTCGCCCTCGTCGCGGGCGGCGGCGATGCGCTCGGCGATGTCGGTGCGGCCAGCACCGGACAGGTGAGCCAACTCGGCCTGAAGCCTGTCGTGTGCCTCCTGGGTCAGCCAGGTGACGCTGGTCTCGGTCACGGTTCGCTCCTTCCTTTCCTTGCGTTCTGGCGGCCGTCGTCTGTGGACGCGGCCGCACAGGGGGAGGCAGTGTGTGCGGGTGAGGGCGACTCCGCTGCCTGCCCGTGGTGGTGGCGCCGGTCGGTGACCGACGCCGCGTGGCGGGTTTCGCTGGTCCTGAAGCTTCTGGGGCAGCGTGAATCCCTCAGGATACCAAATGTCCGCTGCATCACACCGTTCCCTGCCCCCGGCAGACCTCCGTGGTCTGCCCCGCGACCCGTCGTGGGACGCCTCCGAACCGTTGCGGGCGGCTCCGCCCGCGGTCCCATCCTTGCACTGCTTGCGGAGCAGGTGCCAGGACCTCGTGCGAGGTCGTGCGACGCAGGTCGTCGGACAGCGCCCCGGACGCGCATCGGCCCGTGTCCGCCGCCGGACCTCGGTCCGCGGCGCAGCCACGCCTGGGCTCGCGCTCGTGCCCGGCGTCCGCACGCGGTGGCAGCGAGGGGGGGACGGGACGCCTGCCCTGGCCCGCGGGACACCTGCCCCTGGCCCCAGGGCAGCTCGCCGTCAGGGCAGCGGGACGCAGCTCTCGACGATCCCGGTCGTGGCGAGCTCGGACGTCGCGACGCTCACGGTGTAGCGCCCCTCGAGCTTGTCGCTCGGCCCGACGACCACCGTGACGGTCCCGACCTGGGCGTAGCTCTCGGCCAACGCGTCGATGGTGCACTCGGCCTGGGTGCCGGGCTCCATGGAGACCTGGAACGTGACGTCGATCTGCTCGGAGCTGACGACCTTGAAGCCGAAGTCGTCGTAACGCACCGGGGTGGAGGCCTGCCCCAGCCCGATCCAGACGGTGATGCCGATCCCGACGAGCGCGGCAGCGGCGATGCCGGCGACGGCCAGGCGGCGTCGGAGGGGCGTGGGCTCGGGGCCGTAGCGTCCCGCGGGGGGCCGCGGGCCCTCGCTGCGCGGCGCGAGGCCGATCGGGTTCTCGTCCTCGTCGAGGGCGTCTGGCCCGGGGTTCGGGGAAGTTCCCAGCGGGGGCGTGCTGTTCGTCATGGTCGATCGACGTCCAAGGGTTGGGTGGACTACCTGCTCGTGAGTCATCATTGTCTCTGAACTTCTCCATCTCGAAGTACCCCCAGGAGGACCTGTGACCGAATCGACGGCGCGCCCCACCGCAGGATCGGCGCCCGGGACGGTCGACCGCGCACCGCTGCGCCTCATGGCCGTCCACGCGCACCCCGACGACGAGTCGAGCAAGGGTGCCGCGACGTCGGCCCGCTACGCCGCGGAGGGCGTCGAGGTCCTCGTCGTGAGCTGCACGGGCGGCGAGCGCGGCGACGTGCTCAACCCGAGCTTCGGCGAGCTTCCTGCCACCGCAGAGGGCATGGCCGAGCTGCGGCGCGCCGAGATGGCGGCGGCCGCCAAGGCGCTGGGCGTGAGCCACCGCTGGCTGGGCTTCGTCGACTCGGGACTCCCGGAGGGCGACCCGTTGCCCCCGCTGCCCGAGGGCTGCTTCGCGCTCGTGCCGCTCGAGGAGGCCGCGGCGCCGCTCGTCGAGCTGGTCCGCGAGTTCCGTCCGCACGTGATCACGACGTACGACCCGAGCGGCGGCTACCCGCACCCGGACCACATCATGTGCCACAAGGTCGCGTTCGAGGCGTTCCACGCGGCGGGCGACCCGGAGCGCTACCAGGTCGAGGGCGGGGCGCCCGCTTGGGAGCCCGCCAAGCTCTACTACAACCACGACTTCTCGATGAACCGCATCCGCACGATCCACGAGGCCGTCGTGGACGCGGGGCTCGAGTCGCCGTTCAGCGACTGGGTCGAGTCGCGGGCCGCGCGCGAGATCCCCGAGCGCGAGGTCACGACGCGCGTCGAGGTCGCCCCGTACTTCCCGCAGCGCGACGCGGCGCTCATCGCGCACGCGACGCAGATCGACCCCGAGGGCTTCTTCTTCGCGATCCCGCGCGACCTCGAGGCCGACGTGTGGCCCTTCGAGGAGTTCGAGCTCGCCGAGTCGCGCGTCCCCACCACGCTCCCGGAGGACGACCTGTTCGCCGGCATCCGCACCGAGGAAGGTCTCGTATGAGCCCGACGCCGCAGCTCGCGGTCGATCTGTCGTCCCACCTGGCCGGAGGCCCCGGTTGGGCGGCCGGGGTGACCACCGAGACGACGCCGTCGCCTGCACCGACGACCGACGAGCTCCGACCGGGGCTCGAGCCGACGGACGTGTCGCCGGGCCTTCCCGGCTTCCTCACGATCTTCGCCGTGGCCCTCGCGTGCGTGGTCCTGTTCCTGTCGCTGACCAAGCAGCTGCGCAAGGTCCGCCACGACGAGCGGGGTGCCGGCAACGGGGGCGCGGCGGCGACGTCGGGCGGCGCCGCTGCGGCCGGGACGAGCACCACGGCCACGACGACCGACCCGGACCGTCGGGACGACGCGTCGGAGATCGGCACGGCCGGCGGCGACGCGGGCGCGAGCGACTCCGGGAGCAACGGCGGCAGCGACTCCGGCTCCAGCGGTGGCGACTCCGGCGGCGGCGACTGACATGACGCAGACGCCGCACGGTCCGGTCCGGGTCACGATCGCCCAGATCGAGGTCTCGAACGACCACGCGGCGAACCTGCTCGTGGTGCGCTCGGCGTTCGCCGAGGCGCAACGGCTGCACGCCGACCTCCTGGTGCTCCCCGAGTACGCGTCGGGCTTCGATCCGCGCGGCGTGGGGATCGAGCACGCCGAGCCGCTCGACGGCCCGTTCGTCACGACGCTCCAGCGCTGGGCTGGCGAGACCGGGGTCGCTGTCATCGCGGGCACGACGATCCCGGGCTCACGGGCGCCGCTGGTCGGCGTGGCGGGACACGGTGGGACGTCGTCCTCGCACGGCTCGACACCCTCCGACGGCACAGCCGTGCGGGACCGGTCGGACCCGTCGGGCCTTCCGGACACCGCGGTCGACCCGGCGGGCGCCGCACGCGACGCGTCGACCAGCACGCCGGTCTCTACGAGGGCCGAGACGTCCGAGCGCCCTGCTCGCGCGGTGAACGCGGTCGTGGCGATCGACGCTCAGGGGCGGCTGTCCGGTGTCTACCGCAAGGTGCACCTGTACGACGCGTTCGGGCACCGTGAGTCGGACCGCCTGGAGCCGGGGCCCGCAGACGCGCCGCCGACGGTCCTGAGGGTCGGCAGCCTGACGTTCGGCGTCATGACCTGCTACGACCTGCGCTTCCCCGAGGCGGCCCGCCGCCTGGTCGACGCCGGGGCCGACGTCCTGGTCGTCCCGGCCGCGTGGGCCGCGGGCGACCTCAAGGCCGACCACTGGCGCACCCTGGCCCGCGCCCGGGCGATCGAGAACACGGCGGTCGTGCTCGCCGTCGGGCAGGCCGGGAAGGGCGTGACCGGGCGATCGCTGCTCGTGGGGCCCGACGGTCAGGTCGGGCTCGAGCTCGACGAGCGAGCGGGACTGCGCACCGCCGACATCGACCCCGAGGCCCTGGCCGCGGTACGCCGGACGAACCCGTCGCTCGCGAACCGGCGCTACGCCGTCGTGCCGGCTGCCGACCAGCCGTAGCAGAACGCCGGGTGCGGAGCGCGCGTCGCGGACCGGCCCGATCCGTGAAGCGCACCTCGCACCCGGCGGAGGCTCTCAGCGCTAGGCGTTGAGGGCGGCGATCATGATCGCCGCGTAGTGGCACCCGAAGCCCACGACAGTCAGGACGTGGAAGATCTCGTGGAACCCGAACCACCGCGGGCTCGGGTTGGGGCGCTTGAGCCCGTACACCACGGCACCCAGCGTGTAGGCGAGGCCGCCGATCGCGACGAGCCACACGATCGCCGGGCCGCCCGGCGTGGTCCAGAACTGCGGCATGTAGCCGACCGCGACCCAGCCGAGCGCGACGTAGATCGGGACGTAGACCCACCGCGGGGCGCCCAGCCAGATGATGCGTGCCGCGAGACCGAGCAGCGCCCCGGACCACACGATGATCAGCAGGATCGTCGCGGTCTGCTTCGGCAGGAGCAGCACCGCGAGCGGCGTGTACGTGCCCGCGATGATGAGGAAGATGTTCGAGTGGTCGGCCCGGCGCAGGATCCCCGCGACCCGGGGTGACCAGGTGCCGCGGTGGTAGACGGCGCTCGTGCCGAACAGCAGGCAGGCGCTCAGGCCGAAGATCGCGCACGCGACCTTGCCGGCGACGGGGGGAGCGAGGGCCACCAGGACGATGCTCGCGACGAGGGCCACGGGGAACGTGCCGGCGTGTATCCAGCCGCGCAGCCGGGGCTTGGCGGCGTCGAGCACGTCGGCCGCCTTCGCGGCCGCGCCCGCCAGCACGGTGCCTGACGCGGCATCGTCCGACAGGGGATCGCCGGGCGAACCCGGCGCGTTCTCGACGGCGTCGCCCACGGACGGGCGCTCGGAGGGTCGTGCCACGGAGAGACTCCTACTCGTTCGGCGTCGGGCGGGGGGAGCGGGACGTCCCTGACCCGGGGACTGCACGTGAGTCGACGTGAACGGCTCAGGAAACAACCTACGCCATCGTAAGTTACGTCACCGTAGGTTGCTGACGGGGACTGTGAAGATCCTGCGCAAAGGCGAATCGCAGGGCGGACGTCTGGACAAATCGACCGTTGCCTCCGGTACCGTTTGGCGGGCGACCTGCTCGATCCCGACCCTGCGGCCGCGCAGCTCGTGCCCACCGTGCGACGCGCTCCGGCCGTGCCGGTCCCGTCGCCCACTCCCTTCATACCGCTAAGGACCCCACGTGCGCATGCCCCACCTGCTCTACGGGCTGTACGAGCGACGACTGGCGAGCTCCCTGCCGCGTGAGGCGATGCCCCGGCACGTGGGCGTGATCCTCGACGGCAACCGGCGCTGGGCCAAGTCGTTCGGCGAGACCGCCGCGACCGGCCACCGGCGCGGTGCCGACAAGATCGCCGAGTTCCTCACCTGGAGCGAGGACCTCGGCATCGAGGTCGTCACGCTCTGGATGCTGTCCACGGACAACCTCTCGCGCTCGCGCGAGGAGCTCAGCGCGCTGCTCGACATCATCGAGGACGCGGTGTGCGACCTCGCGGAGACCGGTCGCTGGCGCCTGCGCGTCATGGGCCGACTCGACCTCCTCCCCGAGCGCCTCGCGGCAGCGCTGCGCGACGCCGAGGAGCGCACCGCGGGGGTCGACGGCCTCCAGGTCAACGTCGCGATCGGCTACGGCGGTCGCCACGAGATCGCGGACGCGGTCCGTTCCTACCTGCGCGAGCAGGCCGACCGCGGCGCCTCGCTCCCCGAGCTCGCGGAGAACCTCGACGTCGAGCACATCGAGGAGCACCTCTACACCAAGGGGCAGCCCGACCCCGAGCTGGTGATCCGCACGTCGGGCGAGCAGCGGCTGGGCGGGTTCCTGCTGTGGCAGAGCGCGCACGCGGAGTTCTACTTCTGCGAGGCGTACTGGCCCAGCTTCCGCAGGGTCGACTACCTCCGTGCCCTGCGCTCGTACTCCCAGCGCGAGCGCCGGCTCGGCAGGTAGGTCCTTCCGGGGCGGGAGCGGCCGAACCCGAGGGTCCGGAATACACCTCCCGTCCCGCCGGTTGTACCGCTCGAGTTCATACGAACGCATCTACCCGGGTGACGTGCGCCGACGAGGCGGGCGGCGCCGTCGGGCCGGTGCACCCCGCAGGATCGAGAGACGCATGCCCAGCCCCACCACCGCCCTCCCCGCCGTCCACGACCGAGCCACCACGCGCGAGGCCGCCGAGACCTGGGAGTCGCTCTTCCGCACCCAGGTCGCCCTCATGCGCCGCTTCCAGGCCGACGACATCTGGGAGGAGCTCACGATGCGCGAGTACGACGTGCTCTTCACGCTCTCCACGTGCCCCCAGGGCGGGACCCGGCTCCGCGACCTCAACGAGTACGTCCTCATCAGCCAGCCCTCGCTGAGCCGCATGGCCGAGCGCCTCGAGCAGCGCGGCCTCGTGGAACGCGTCCCCGCGCCCGACGACGCACGCGGCACGATCGTCCGGCTCACCCCGGAGGGCGCGCGGCTCCAGAAGGAGATCGGGCGCAAGCACGTCCGGACCATCAGCGCCTACGTGGGCGGGGCCCTCGACACCGACGAGCTCGCGACCCTCAAGGGGCTGCTCGACAAGCTGCGTGGCGCGCAGGAGCACCTCCCGGCGCGCGACGGGAGCGAGGCGTGAGCGCGGAGACCGAGGCGTCGGGCGCCGAGCGCAGGCCGCTGAGCGTCGTGGCCGTCGCGGGCGGCGTGAGCTTCCCCTCGACCACGCGCGCCCTGACGGACCTGCTGCTCGACAAGACCGTCGCCCGCCTCACGGCCGCGGGGGTCGCCGTCGACGCCCGGACCGTCGAGGTCCGCGAGCACGCGCAGGACGTCGCGACCGCGACCGTCGTGGGCATGCGCAGCGAGGAGCTCGAGCTCGCGCTCAAGACCGTCGAGCAGGCCGACCTGCTCGTCGTCGCCTCGCCCGTGTTCCGCGGCTCCTACTCCGGGATCTTCAAGTCGTTCTTCGACCTCGTCGACTCGCTCGCGATGGTCGACAAGCCCGTGCTGCTCGCGGCCACGGGCGGCACGGCGCGTCACACCCTCGTGATCGACCAGGCGCTGCGGCCCCTGTTCTCCTTCATGGGCGACCTGATCGTGCCCACGGGCGTGTTCGCGTCCAAGGAGGACTGGACGATCGAGCTGTTCCCCATGCCGTGGCTCGACGAGCGCGCCGAGCGCGCGGTGGGCCAGCTCGTACGGTTCGCGGACCTGCCTGCCCCTCGCTGAGCGCCTGACGGGCCCCGGTACCTCCGGGGCCCGGCCGGACATTTACCCCATCTGTCCACGCACGGCCTCCCACCGTTCACCGTCGCGCCACCTCGACCCGCTTGGCTCTCAGGTGCCGGCCGGAACTCGACTCCGGACCGGACCAGACCTCGACAGGGAAGAGACCATGACTTCACGTGTACCGATGAAGTGGCTGCGGATCGCCGGGACCGGCGTCCTCGCTGCTGGTATCGCGATCTCCTCGACCACGCCGGCGCTCGCCGCGCCGTCCGCCGACCCCGGGGCGCCCGGACCGAAGAACATCATCCACCTCATCGGTGACGGGATGGGGTTCAACCAGGTCGACCTCGGCAGCCAGTTCGAGTACGGCCGCACGGCCTACCAGACCACCGTGAAGCCCGGCGGCGTCTCGACCCCCGTCCCCGGCCAGGCCGGTACGCAGGTGTACCAGGAGTTCCCTGTCGCCCTCGCGATGTCCACGTACCAGTTCGGCAACACGTACGACCCGGTCCAGAACTGGAGCAGCTTCGCAGCACCGCTCAAGAACTCGACCGACTCCGCCGCCGCGGCGACGACCCTCGCGACCGGTGTCAAGACGCTCAACAACGTGATCGGCCAGGACGAGAACCACGAGGACCTCAAGACGGTCGCCGAGCGCGCGCTCGAGCTGGGCAAGGCCACCGGTGTCGTCACCTCGGTGCCGTGGACCCACGCGACGCCCGCGTCCTACCTGGCGCACAACGAGCACCGCAACAACTACCACGACATCGCGGCCGACATGATGGACTCGGGCGCGAACGTGATCTTCGGCGCGGGCAACCCCTGGTACGACGACAACGGCGACAAGCTCGCGAAGCCCAGCTACAGCTACATCGGCGAGACCGAGTGGAACAAGCTGGTCGACGGTCAGTCGGCGTTCGACCTGGTCGAGTCCAAGGACGACTTCCTCGCGCTCGCCGAGGGCGACACGCCCACGCACGTGCTCGGCACCGCGCAGGTCGCCGGCACGCTCCAGGCGGACCGCACCGCACTGAAGTCCGGCGACGTGCCCTTCTCTGCCCCCCAGAACGACAACGTCCCCTCGCTCCCGCAGATGACGGACGCCGCGCTCAACGTGCTGTCCAACGCCTCGGACGAGGGCTTCTTCGTGATGATCGAGGGCGGCGCGATCGACTGGGCCTCGCACGACAACAACACCGCGGGTGCGGTCGAGGAGCAGGTCGACTTCAACCGGACCATCGAGACGGTCGTCGACTGGGTCGAGGAGAACTCGAGCTGGGACGAGACCCTCGTGGTCATCACGGCCGACCACGAGTGCGGCTACCTCTCCGGTCCCGCGGCGAACCCGGCCTGGACCCCGATCCAGGGCGCGCAGGGTGCTGCCCCGCAGGTCAGCTGGAACAGCGGCGGGCACACCAACCACCTCGTGCCCGTGTACGCCAAGGGCCCGGGCTCGGAGCTCCTCGCGGCCGCCGCGACCGGCACCGACCCGGTGCGTGGCGCCTACCTCGACAACGCCGACGTCGGCCGCGTCTCCAACGCCCTGTGGGCGGCGAACGACACCGACGGCATCCCGCTGCTCGCGACCGTCCCCGAGGCCGGTGAGGTCGAGGGCAAGCTCACGCTGTCCGTCGCGGACTTCGGTGCGGGCGTGGCGCTCACGGGCGGGGAGAACGTGGGCGACCGCCTGCGCTTCGCGGGCCGGCTCCCCGAGGTCTCGGTGACCGACTCGCGGGCGACCGCCACGGTCGGCACGGGCGGCTGGACCGTCTCCGGCCAGTCGGGCGACCTGTCCTCGGGCCCGCGCACGCTGCGGGCCCAGAACCTCGGCTGGACCCCCGGCCTGGTCTCGGCCAAGGACGGCGTGAGCGCGGGCTCGCCCGTGGCCTCGCTCCTGGGCGGCGGCAAGGGCCTCGCGGCCCCGGCGACGCTCGCGACCGCGACGTCGGACAGCCGCCTGGGCACCACGACGGTCTCGGCCGACCTGGCGCTCGAGGTCCCCGTGGACACCCGTGAGGGCGACTACGCGGGCACCCTGACGGTCTCGCTCTTCCCGGTCGACTGACCGTCCACACCCGACGGAGCCGTCGGGTCCTGCGTGCGCTCCGGCGCGCCGGGACCCGGCGGCCTCTTCCCGTTCCCGGCCCGTCCGTGCCCGACGGCGTCACGCACCGTGCGTCGTCGGGTGCCCGCGGGCCACGCCCGTCCTCCTGCCCGACGGCGCCACGTCCGTCCCGCTCGCGGGTCGCGGTGGGCGCGGGGCCACGACTCTTCCCGCTCGGAGCTCCTCGATGAACGTCACCTCTCGCCGCACCGCCCGTCCGCGTCGTGCCACGGCTCACCAGGCCTCCCGGCAGCGCCTGACCCGGACCGCCGGCACCGCGGCCCTCGTGGGTGCACTGCTGACGGGTGCTCTCGCGGCTCCGGCCGCGGCCCTGCTCGCCCCCGGTGCCCACGCAGCCGGACCTGTCTCCGCGACCGGTGCGGCGCCGTCGGGCACCGTGCTTGCGGCCGCGGGCCGCGCAGCCGCCACGACCTCCGACGAGCCCGCCACGCGCACGACCTGGGCCGTCGAGCCCGCGACCGCCGAGGGGCCCGACGGGCGCGTGTCCTACCGCCTGACGGTCGACCCGGGGGGCCAGGCCGTCGAGCACGTCACGGTGACCAACTTCAGCGACCACCCGGCGACGTTCGACGTGTACGCGAGCGACGGCGTCGTGACCGCGGACGGGCAGTTCGACCTGCTCGCGGCCGGCACCACCCCGACCGACGGCGGCTCGTGGATCACGCTCGGCGAGGGCGAGACCGCGGGCCCGACGCAGCGCGTCGAGATCGCGGCCGAGTCGTCGGCGACCATCCCGTTCACGGTCGTCGTGCCCGCCGACGCGACGCCCGGTGACCACCCGGCCGGCGTCGTGGCCGCGCCGGCCCGGGCCGAGGGCGACGGGTCGACCGTCACGTTCGACACCCGCGTGGGCGCGCGCCTGCACCTGCGCGTGGCCGGCGACCTCGCCCCGGCGCTCGCCCTCACCGACGTCCGTGCGACCTACGAGCCGAGCTGGAACCCGTTCGCGCCCGGCTCGGTGCGCGTCGAGTACACGGTCGCGAACGAGGGCAACGTGCGCCTCGGTGCCGACACGCAGGCCGGGGTCGCAGGCCTGTTCGGCTGGAACGCGCGCGAGGTCGTGGCCCCCGCCCAGCGTGAGGTCCTGCCGGGTCAGGAGGCGGACGGGACCGTGGTGCTCGACGGCGTCTGGCCCCTCGGCAAGGTCTCGGGCGACCTGACGACGACGCCGCTCGTCGTCGGTGACGACGTGGTCGACGTGGCACTCTCTCCCACCACGACCTCCTACGGGGCGTGGGCGCTGCCGTGGGTCCAGCTCGGGTCGCTGCTCGTGCTGGTGGGCCTGGTGCTCGGGGCGCTCCGGGCACGGCGGCGCCGTGAGGCGCGCACGCAGGCGCGGATCGAGGCCGCGGTCGCGGCCCGGGCCGCCCAGCGGACCTGAGGACGCGTGGCTACGATCGGGACGTGCCTTCGACGACGAACACCGACGCCTCCCGGCCCCTCGACCCACCTGGCGCGGCGCGGCCGCTGCGGGTCGTGATCGCACCCGACTCGTTCAAGGGCTCCGCGACCGCGGAGGCCGTCGCGCGGCACGTCGCGGACGGCGTCCTGGCCGCCGCCCCCGACGCCGTCCTCACCCTGCTGCCCATGGCCGACGGGGGAGAGGGCACGCTCGACGCGCTCCTCGCGGTCTGGGGCGTGCCGGCACGAGAGGTCGTCACGGTCGACGCGATCGGTCGGCCGCACACGGCCCGCTACGGGGTCTCGGCCGACGGCCGGGTCGGCGTCGTCGAGCTCGCGGCAGCGAGCGGCCTGCCCGACGTGAGCGACGTCGCCCTCCAGCCCTTGCACGCGCACACGCGCGGCACGGGCGCGGTCGCGGCGGCGGTCCTGGACGCAGGCGTCGAGGAGGTCGTCGTGTGCCTCGGCGGGTCGGCGTCGACCGACGGCGGTGCGGGTCTCCTCACGGGGCTCGGGGCGCGGCTGCTCGCGCACGAGCCGGCGACCGTCCCGTCCTCGGCCGACGGGGAGCTCGCGGGCAGGCTCGTGCCCGACGGCGGCGAGGGCCTCGCGCGCGTCGTGGGCCTCGACCTCGACGGGCTGCACCCGCGTGCCCGCGAGGTGCGCTGGCGTGTGGCGGTCGACGTCACGAACCCGCTCGTGGGCGAGCGCGGAGCCGCGGCGGTGTTCGGTCCGCAGAAGGGCGCGAGCGGGTCGGACGTCAGGTTCCTCGACGCTGCGCTCGTGCGATGGGCCGACCTGCTGGAGCGCGAGACGGGGATCCGTACCCACGAGCTCTCGGGGGCGGGCGCCGCGGGCGGGGTGCCCGCCGCGCTCGTCGCGGTCCTGGGCGCCGAGCTCGAGCACGGGGCGACGCTGGTCGCTCAGAGCATCGGGCTGCCCGCGGCGGTGGCCGACGCGGACCTCGTGCTCACAGGCGAGGGGTCGTTCGACTCGCAGTCGATCAACGGCAAGGTCGCCGACGCGATCGGCACGCTCGCCGCGGCGGCCCCCGGGCGACCTCCGGTCGTGGTGCTCGCGGGGCAGGTCCTGCTGCCCGCTCAGCGGGCCCGGGCCGCCGGGATCACGGCTGCGTTCTCGATAGCCCCCGGGCCGATCGACCTCGACGACCTCCTGGGGCGTACGGGGAGCAGGTTGACCGAGCTCGCGGCGTCGGTCACGAGCCTGTACCTGGGGTCTGCGCGTCGCTGACCCCCGGGACCCGCTCGAGTGCATGGTTCGGCCAGTGCCACGCCCGGCGAGTCGCTGCCGAACCATGCACTCAGCGCTTCGGCCAGTGCCACAGCGGCTCGTCGAGTGGACCCTCGCGGCCTGCGACGGTCGTCTCGCCGAGCTCCTTGACGAGCTCGACGTGGGCGAGCCCGGGCAGCCCGGGCAGCCCGGGCACCCCGTGCGCCGCAGGGAGGCCGCGCGGCCCGCTGCGACCGGTCCGCTCGGCCGAACCGTCGCTCCGTGGCGACGGTGTCGATGCTGTCGACGGTGTCCGCGCTCGCGAGCCGTCCGCCGCCTCCTCCATGGCCCGCACGAGTGCGCCCGAATGGGTCACGACCACGACCTGCGTGCGCTGCGCAGCCCCTGCGATCAACGATCCGAGAGCGGGCAGCAGCTCGGGGTGCAGGCTGGTCTCGGGCTCGTTGAGCACGAGCAGCTCGGGAGGCCGGGGCGTGAGCAGCGCAGCGACCCACAGCAGGTACCGCAGCGTGCCGTCGGACAGCTCGGCGCTGCCGAGGGGACGCAGCAGGCCGTGCTGGCGCAGCTCGAGCGAGAACCGGCCGTCGTCCGTCACGCGGACCCGCACGGTGGACCCGGGGAACGCGTCCTCGACCGCGGCGTCCAGCTCGTCGGCCAGCCCCAGCTCACGGATCGTCTCGAGCGCCGCGGCGAGGTCGGCGCCGTCGTGCGCCAGGACGGGGGTCCGGGTGCCGACGTGCGCGCCGCGCGCCGGTGCCAGGGCGTCGGTGCGGAACTGGTCGTAGAAGCGCCAGGACCGCAGACGCTCGCGCACGACCAGGAGCTCGGGTGCTCCTACGGGGTCCACGACCTCCGAGAGCATGCTGTCGAACGACCGCAGGCGTCGCCCGGAGACCTGCCACGAGCCGTCCTCGTCGCGCAGCCGGACCGACGGGCCGTGGCGGTCGGCGACCAGCGTCGCGGGGCGCAGCACGGGACCCGACCACACGACCTCGGTCTTGATCTCCGGGTCCAGGCCGAACGACGCCCCGCCGTCCTGCGGCAGCCCCAGGTCGATCGCGTACCCGTACGCGCCCGTGAGGGGCGCACCCGCCGGTGCGGCGCCGTCGGGCAGGAGGTCCGGGCCGCTCGCGAAGCCCAGGCGCAGCGCGACCGGGCCGCTGCGGACCGTGCCCTGCACGGGGTGGACGCCCGCGCGCACGGCGCGGCCGATCACCTCCGGCCCGGCCCACAGCGTCGAAGGCAGGCCGCCCTCGCGGGCCAGGGCCCCGACCGCGCCGCCCAGCGCGCACTCGGCGAGCAGGCGCAGCGAGCGGTACAGGCTCGACTTGCCCGCCCCGTTGGCGCCCGTCACGACCGTGAGCCGGCCGAGGGGCAGGACGAGGTGGCGCAGCGAGCGGTAGCCCTCGATGGCGAGCGTCTCGATCATCCGGCCAGGCTAGGTGCGCCCACCCACGGCGGGTGGCTCCGTCGAGTGCGTGGTC
>NZ_JBHXBO010000111.1:4297-13732 GCF_042726775.1 Oerskovia sp. NPDC060287 | reverse complement strand
CACCTTTGCGTGCGGGGCGCCGTCGTCACATGCAGGTGATCGGGGAGGTCAGCGACCGTCGACCGGCAGGTACGGACGCTCGGTGGCCCCCGTGTAGACCTGGCGCGGACGCCCGATCTTGGTCTGCGGGTCCTTCATCATCTCGCGCCACTGCGCGATCCAGCCGGGCATGCGGCCCAGGGCGAACAGCGGGGTGAACATGGCCGGCGAGAAGCCCATGGCCTTGTAGATCAGCCCGGTGTAGAAGTCGACGTTCGGGTAGAGCTTGCGCTCGATGAAGTAGTCGTCGTTGAGCGCGATCTCCTCGAGCCGCAGCGCGATGTCGAGCAGCTCGTCCTTCTTGCCCAGGGTCGAGAGCACCGCGTCGGCCTTGGCCTTGACGATCGCCGCGCGCGGGTCGTAGTTCTTGTAGACCCGGTGCCCGAAGCCCATGAGGCGGACGCCGTCCTCCTTGTTCTTCACCTTCTTCATGAAGGTGTCGACGTCGAAGTCGCTGTTCTGGATCTTGTCCAGCATCGACAGGACGGCCTCGTTCGCACCACCGTGCAGCGGACCCGAGAGCGCGTTGACGCCCGCCGCGACCGACGCGTAGAGGTTGGCGTGGCTCGAGCCCACGACGCGCACGGTCGAGGTCGAGCAGTTCTGCTCGTGGTCGGCATGCAGGATGAGGAGCTTGTCGAGCGCGTCGACCACGGTCGGGTCGGACTCGTACTTCTCGTAGGGCGTCGCGAACGTCATGCGCAGGAAGTCGTCGACGTACCCGCGCGAGTAGTCCGGGTAGAGCAGCGGCTCGCCCACGGCGCGACGGTGCAGGTAGGACGTGATGGTCCGCGTCTTGGCGAGGAGCAGGACCGTCGCGAGCTCGACCGTCTCGTCGTCGAACGGGTCGAGCGACTCCGGGTAGAACGTCGACAGCGCGTTGATCGCCGACGACAGGACCGCCATGGGGTGCGCGTTGCGGGGGAACGTCCCCATGAACGTGCGGAAGTCCTCGTGCACCAGGGTGTGGCGGTTGACGCGCTCGACGAACGCGTCGAGCGTGGGCCCGTCCGGGAGCTCGCCGTGGATCAGGAGGTACGCGACCTCGAGGAACGTGGACTTCTCCGCGAGCTGGTCGATCGGGTACCCGCGGTAGCGCAGGATCCCCGCGTCGCCGTCGATGTAGGTGATCTCCGACTCGCACGAGGCGGTGTTCATGAACCCGGGGTCCACGGTGACGAGCCCGGTCGACTTGAGCAACGAGGACACGACGATGCCGTCGTTGCCCTCGGTCGCTGCGACCACGGGCAGGTCCTGGCTCGATTCGTTGACGACGAGCCGAACGGTCGCCTGCTGGGTGGTGGTCATGTCTTCCTTCCTTGCGCGCTGCCGCTCCCCCTGCGGGTGGCTGCGCGTGTCTTCCGTGGTGTCGCCGCGAGATCGCCACCTGTCCGGCCGAGCCGTCGGTGGCCGAAGTGTCGGACAGCGTTGGCCTGGGTCGACGGTACTCGCTTCACCCACACGTGACCAATCTGGAACGGTCACAAAACCGTCACTCGCCTGTGATGCGGGTCACAGGCGAGAACGAGGCGCGATTCGCCCAACAATCGACAGGCGGCTCACACCGCGCTCAACCGGGCCGCGGCCTCGTGCACCCGCTCGTCGCTCGCGGTGAGCGCCACGCGGACGTGGCCGGCCGCCGTCGGGCCGTAGAAGGCCCCGGGACCCACGAGGATCCCGAGGTCCGCGAGCGTCCCCACGGTCTCCCAGCAGTCGTGCTCCTCTGCCGTCTCGCCCGCCGGGCGCGACCACAGGTAGAGACCGGCCTGCGACCCGTCGACCTGGAGTCCGGCATGCCCCAGCGCAGGAAGGAGAACGTCCCGACGCCGACGGTAGACCTCGCGCTGGGCTGCGACGTGCACGTCGTCCGTGAGCGCCGCGACCATGGCCGCCTGGACCGGGGCCGGCACGATCATGCCCAGGTGCTTGCGCGTCGTGAGCAGGTCGGCGACGACCCCGGGGTCTCCCGCGACGAACGCGGCACGGTACCCCGCGAGGTTCGACTGCTTGGACAGCGAGTACGCGGCGAGCAGGCCTTCGTTCGAACCACCGCTCACGCGCGGGTCGAGGATGCTCGGCACGCCGGAGGTCGCGAACGGCTCCTCCCACGCGAGCTCGGCATAGCACTCGTCGCTCACGACGACCGCACCGATCTCCCGTGCGGCCGCGACCACCCGCGCGAGCTGCTCGACCCCGAGGACCTCACCCGTCGGGTTGCCCGGGGAGTTGACCCAGACCAGGCGCACGTCTTCTCGCCCCGCCCAGTCCTCGACCCGGTCGGTCGCGAGCGGGGTCGCGCCGGCGAGCCGGGCCCCCACGTCGTACGTGGGGTACGCGGTCGCCGGGTGGACGACGACGTCCCCCGGACCGAGCCGCAGCAGCGACGGCAGCAGGCCCACGAGCTCCTTGGAACCGACCGTGGGCAGGACCGCGTCCGGGTCCAGCCCGGGCACGCCACGACGCCGCGCGAACCAGTCGACGACGGCCTCGCGCAGCACGGGCGTGCCGTGCGTGGTCGGGTAGCCGTGCGCGTCACCGGCAGCGGCGAGCGCGTCCCGCACGACGGCGGGGGTCGGGTCGACCGGCGTGCCGATCGAGAGGTCCACGATCCCGCGCGGGTGCTGTCGGGCGCGCTCGGCGAACGGCGTGAGCGAGTCCCACGGGTAGGCGAGGCCACCCAGGCTGGCGAATCCCATGGTGTTGTCCGGCCTCCGGGCTCAGGCCTGCGGGGCCAGGGCGGCGATCATCGGGTCGTCCTTCTCGATCATGCCCATCTTCGCCGCACCACCCGGCGACCCCAGGTCGTCGAAGAACTCCACGTTCGCCCGGTAGTAGTCGCTCCACTCCGAGGGCACGTCGTCCTCGTAGTAGATCGCCTCCACCGGACACACCGGCTCGCACGCACCACAGTCCACGCACTCGTCAGGATGGATGTACAACGACCGCTTGCCCTCGTAGATGCAGTCCACCGGACACTCCTCGATGCACGCCTTGTCCTTCACGTCCACACAAGGCTGAGCAATCACGTAGGTCACGTCGGAGGTCCTTCCACCTTCTGCACAGGGCACTTCCCCCTAGTATCTCTCAGGAGACGGACATCCCGGCCACCCGCCGACCAAGTGAGCGTGACGACTGCTGTGAACCCCCCGCACCGCTTCCCCGCCGTCGACCCCGACTGGGCCGCCTGGCCCGCGGGCACGCGCGTCGTGCTCCGTCGCCGCCTGACCGACGCCGAGTCGCTCGCGACGCGCGACCCGGCGAGCGGCGAGCCCGCGAAGACCGTGACCGACGTCATCGGGATCGTCCTGTCGACCGTGCCCGGGGAGTCCGTGACGGTCCGCACCGACGCGGGCGGCTCGCGCGACGCGGTCGAGGTGACGATCCCGGCCGACCAGCTCGTCGCGGCCAAGCGCATCCCCCCGAGGCCGCCGCGACGGCTGCCCCGCCAGCCGGTCGACTGAGCCCGGCGAACGGCCGAGCCCGGCGTCCGGGTCCCGGCCCGGTCCGCTCAGCCAGGCACGACCGCGGCGATCGCGCTCACCTCGATCAGGGCTCCGGGCACCCCGAGCCCCACGACCCGCGCCGCGGTCACGAGGGGCGGCGCCCCGGCGGTCGCCAGTCGCGGCGCGATCGCACCGTACGCCGCGCCGAGGTCCGCGTCGGCCGCGAGGAGGACCGTCCACTGCACGACGTCGGCGAGCGAGGCCCCCGCCGCCTCGAGCGCGATGCTGACGTTGTCGATGGTCCGGACCGACTGCTCGGCGACGTCGTCCGAGACGACCGCGCCCGTGTCGTCGACGCCGTTCTGGCCGCCCACGTAGATGGTCGCGGCCCCCGCGGGGACGATCGCGACATGACTGAACGCCGGGCTCACCACGAGCCCGGCCGGCTGCATCCGTGTGATCTCCATGACCCCCACGGTTCCACGGCCCCCTGACACCGGCAGCACGAGCGGCACGGCGAGCGCACGGGCCCGAGGACCGGGGTGGAGGGACCCGGCCCGCGGTGGCGCGTTCGCGCGGCGACCGGCCTAGCGGTGCAGTCCGACGAGCGAGCCCTGCACCGAGACGACGGCCCAGCCCGCGAGGCAGAGCTCGACGAGCTCCCCTGCACCGTCCGGTTCCGCGAGGTCGACCGTCAGCCGTTCGCCCGACCCGTCCTGCACCGGCGACCCGGACGAGACCGACGACGGCCCGTCGACGCCCCGAGGCTGCCAGCCGGCCCGGACGTCGTCGGCGCGGTCGAAGAACTCCGCCGCCGAGGCGTTCGCCTCGAGCGCCGTCGCGAGCGCCTCCAGGTCCCGTGCGGCGAGGCGCAGGGCGGGAGCGACCCACCCCGCGTTCTCGGTGAGCATGGCCTCGGTCCGGCGCGGGTCGGTCCGGCCCACCCGGGTCCCGTCGCGGAAGCTGCCCGCCGCGAGCGCCAGCGCGACGTCACGGACCGGGGCCGCCGAGACCAGGTTCAGCAGCTCGATCGCGAACGCGTGCGGGACGTGGCTGATGAGCGCGGCGGCCTCGTCGTGCACCTCGTCCGTCAGGACGTAGGCGCTCCCACCCGCGGGGCCCGTCACGAGCGCGAGCAGCGTCACGAGCAGGTCCGCCCGTGTGCGCTCGGTGACCGTGACGGCCCACCGCGCGCCGTCGAGCAGCGACTCCGAGGAGGCCGCGAATCCCGAGTGCTCGGTCCCCGCCATGGGGTGCGCACCGACGTACTGCTGCCCCAGACCGCACGCGTCGAGGACGTCGCGCACGGGCCCCTTGACCGACCCGACGTCCGTGACGAGCGTGGTCGCCGGCAGGTGGCGCGCGACCTCGGTGGCCACGGGACGCATGGCCCGCAACGGCACCGCGAGGACCAGGACGTCAGGCGCCGCGGTGCACAGCGCCTCAATGTCCGACGTGACGAGGATCCCGGCCGTCGCCGCCTCGGCGCGCGTCGCGGCCGAGGAGTCGTGGCCCGTGACCTCGATCCCCTGCGCCGCCAGTCTCCGGGCCAGCGACCCACCGATGAGCCCGAGGCCCAGGACCGCGACGGTCGGCGACGTCATGCCCACAGCAGCCCCCGGTCCAGCTCGTCGGCGCTCGCGCCGGCCCCGACCGAGCCCACCGGCACATGGTCGCTCGAGAGCGCCTCGTCGAGCTCGCCCCGGGCCGGGAAGACGCCGAGCGTCTTGACCGAGTCGCCCGCGGCGAGCAGGCCCTCGAGCACCTCCCGCACGGCCGGTTCCCACGGCGCCGCGTCGGCCGTCAGGACGAACACGTACTTGCCCTCGAGCGCTTTGAGCGGGCGCGTGATGAGACTCGACAGGTTGACCCCGCCCGCCCCGAACGCCTGCGTGATCCGTGCCAGGACCCCCGGGCCCGTCACGAGAGGCGTGAGCGCGAGCATGGTGCGCCACTGTGCGGGACCGTCGGTCCGCGCCGCCGCGAGGGCATCCCTCGCGCGGTCCCGCCGGACGATCGTGAGGAACCGGGTCCGTGCGCCGTGGAAGTCCTCGACGCCGGCCTCGAGCAGGTCGAGACCGTAGAGCTCGCCGCAGATGCTCGGCCCCAGCGCCACCTGGTGGGCGGTCGCGTCCCGGCACGCCGACGCGTTGGACGCGGCCGGCACCGGCAGCGCCCCCGAGCGCGTCACGAACTCCTGGCACTGCGCCAGGCCGTGCGGGTGCGCGGTCACCTCGGTCAGCTCGCCGTGGTCCGGTCGGACGAACGCGTCGAACGTGATCTCGAGGACCACCTCGTCGATCGCGACGACGTCCTCGCTGCCCACGATCGCGTCGAGCGACGGGACGACGTACCCCTCGACCGAGTTCTCGATCGCGACGATGCCCTGGTCGAAGGCCCCCGAGGCGACCCCGGCGTAGACGTCCGTCACGGTCGTGGCCGGCACCAGCTCGACGGGTGCCTCGACCGGGCGCACGGCACGGCCCGAGGTGCCGGACGCAGCCGGTGCCGCAGCGGGCTGTCCCTGGGACCGGACCCACTGCACGGCCGCCTGGTGCGTGAACGTGCCCTCGGGCCCGAGGTAGGCGACCCGGCTCACGAGCCCACGTGCTCCGGTGCCCACTGCGGCACCAACGCGTCCGGGCCGGGCAGGAAGTCACGTCCCGGGAGCACCGCGAGGACACGGTGCGCCACGTCGCGCGCCGCGAGCTCGCCCACGAGCGACGACAGCACCGCGGCGTCCGGGCACGAGAACGACGAGAAGAAGATGTGCGGCCCCGCGAGCGAGCGGTGGCTGCGCAGGTGCTGCATGTCGATCCCGCTCTCCGCGATGACCGACAAGGTCTGCTGGAGCGAACCGCGGTGGTCGTCGCGCGGACCGAACGCGAACCACACCTGCGCCTCGCCCTCGACGACGGGCGCGGGACGCCGGGCCTCGACGAGCCCGTACCAGATGGGGGCGCCCGCGCTCAGCTGCTCGCTGCCCGGGATCTCGGCCCACCCCGCGGGGATCTCCGAGCGCTCGACGACCAGGGTGCCGTCCCGGCCCGAGAGTGCGATGCGCTCGTCGAGCGCCGTCCGCGAGGGGACCAGACGCGGGTTCGCACCCAGGGTCCGCAGGACGTGACGGCAGTCGCGCATCCCGGCCTCGTCGACCACGACGCTGCCCGTGGCCTGGCCAGGCCGACCGACCCACACCCACTGGGCGGGGACCGCGACGGCCGCGGTCACGACCAAGGACGGCGACGCCGCCAGGAGCGCCCGCTCGAGGTCGTGCGACGGCTGCGCGGGGTGCCCGATGTGCATGACGGCCGCGAGGTCGTCGATGCTCGCGACCGTCGCCAGGGTCGACGACGTGGATCCCAGGTCCAGCAGGTCGTCGGCGCCGGTCCCCGCGGGCAGACCGTCCGCGCCGTGCCACTTCGCGATCTGCGCCGCGAGCCGCGCGTGGGCCCCCGACTCGCGTTCACTACGTCCGAGCATCGAGTGTCTCTGCCTTGCCTCGAGGGGTGGCTGCGCGAGCGCAGCGCGGGTCAGCGTCCGCCGAGCAGTCTAGCCGCGAGGGCACGTCCCGGCCGCGGGCGCAGGGCTCCGTGAGACGTCCCGGGCCACCGGTGACGCCCCGACCTTCCAGGCAGCGGCGAGTGCCGCGCCGAGCGCGACGGAGCGGGCCGCGACCTTCCGGTCACGACCCGCTCCGTGGTGCTACCGGGCGCCTCGCCGACGCCCGACGCCGACCTGCTGGCCCCTGGTCGGAGGAACAGCCGGTCAGCGGGTCACGGCGCGCACACGACCTGGTTGTCCGGCTTGTACGTCCACGTGTTCTTCTCGTCCTTGACGACCTTGCCGTCGAGCAGGACCTTGCGGGGCGTCGTGATCGTGAACCCGGGGTTGCCCTTGGGCTGCGGCACGCAGTCGGCGCCCGAGTGCGTCACGGTCGTCGGCTGGACGACGTTGCGCTTCTCGCCCTCGCTCGTCTGCACCTCGTAGTACTTGGTGCTCCAGATCGCGACGTGCAGCTCACCGCCGCCGACCCAGGACTGCATGAGGACGCCGTAGGGGGTGTCGTTCTTGAACTTCATGTCGATCGAGCCGACGAAGATCGTCGCCTCGCGCCCCGCCGGGTAGCGGCTGAACCAGTAGCTGTGCTGACGGTGCTCGACGTCGTCGAGGCCCGCGAAGAACCCGGCGTTGTACGTCGTGGTGGCCATCTGCGACAGACCGCCTCCGATCCCGTCGACGTGCTTGCCGTCCTGGACGATGCCGGCCGAGAAGTAGCCCCCGGCCTTGGTGATCGGCGACAGCGTCTCCGTCAGCGAGAACGTCTCGCCCGGCAGCACGAGAGTCCCGTTGACCTTGCTCGCCCCGACGCGCAGGTTCTCGGTGCGCTGGGCGTCGTTGGTCAGGGGCGTCGAGAACTCGGAGACCTTCTCCTTGACGCCGAGCGCCTCGAGCGCGGCGACCGACTGAGCCGGGTCCGACTCGACGAGCTCGACGGTCGCCGTCCGCTCCGTCCCCGTCCCCGCGGTGGCGACCGCGGCGCTGAGGGCCGCGGGGTCGATCGTCGTGCCGGGCGCCCCGCCCTCGATCACCGGAGCGCCGTTGACGAAGACGAACTTGGCGTCGGCCGCCGCGTTGAGCAGGTCGTCCGTGCCGTCGACGACCGCCTCGAGGAGCGTCGCACCGTCGAGCGTGAGCTGCAGCGAGCCGTCCGCCGCGTTGAATGCCGCAGCCTCTGCCAGCACGTCCGGGCTCAGCTCGGCACGCTGGCCCCCGACCTCGACCGTGACCGGCGCCGAGACCAGCGTCGTGGCCTGCGCGAGCGCCGCGTCCGTCTCCGCCTGGGTGATGGCCGGAGCGATCGGGTCGGTCGGCAGGTCGAGCGGCTGCGCGGCAGTGAGCCACGACGACTCGATGATCGTGGTGGCCTCGTCCGCGACGACCTCGGCGCCGTCGAGCGCCGGCGTGGCGGTGGGCTGCCCGTCGGTGAACACGACCGAACCGTCGACGGGCTCGACGTTGAGGCTCGCCTCGACCTCCGCGACCTGGGCTGCGAGCTTGGTCTTGTCGACCGTCGTGACGGGCAGCTCCTCCTCGCCGCCGAAGAGCTGCTTCCACAGCTGGACGGGGCTCATGGAGAAGGACGTCAGCTCGTCGGCCGTGGCCTGGGCGTCGAACGCGAGGCCTGCGGCCGCGGGGTCGAGGGTCGTGGTCGCCTCACCGGCCTGGAGCGTGATCGGCTCCTTCGCGCGTCCCCCGAGCCCCTTCTCGAGCGCCGACACGGCCGAGGTCCGGTCGAGGCCGCCGACCTCGACCCCCGCCACCGTGGTCTCGGGCGGCACCTTGTCCGAGTAGAACCACTGGGCACCCGTGTAGAGGCCGGCGAGCACGACGACGCCGATGCCCGCCCACAGGGCGACCTTGGGCAGTCGGCTCGGTGCCTTGTCACCGGACAGGCCCGCGAGGGGCGAGTCGTCGGCCGGCGGCTCCGCTCCGGCGGGGGCCGAAACCCCCACGGGCGTGAACGCCGAGGTGACAGAGGTTCGCGCGGGAGCGGCGGGTGCGGGGGTCGCCGCAGGTCCCGACGTCGCCGCGCTCGTCCACGCAGACGTCGCCGGGGCGAAGGGGGAAGCGGGCGCCGCGGAGGCCGCGACCGGGGTTGCGGGAACCTCGGGGGCGCCCGGCAGGGGCGCGAGAACCTGGGTCGCCTGGGCGTCCGGGACCGGGAGGGCCTCCACGGGCGGCAGGACCTCGGTCACAGCGTTGGTCGGGACCTCGGTGGGAGCCGGCTCGACGGGAGCCGGCTCGGCCGCCACCGGACCTGCGGGCTCAGCGCGCGCGGGCTCGACCAGAACGGGCTCGACGGGAGCCGGCTCGGCCGCCACCGGACCTGCGGGCTCAGCGGGAGCGGGCTCGACCAGAACGGGCTCGACGGGAGCCGGCTCGGCCGCCA
>NZ_JBHXBO010000111.1:0-4199 GCF_042726775.1 Oerskovia sp. NPDC060287 | reverse complement strand
CACCGGACCTGCGGGCTCAGCGGGAGCGGGCTCGACGGGAGCCGGCTCGGTGGGAGCCGGCTCGGCGGGAGCGTCCGCCTGCTCGAACGCGAAGACCCGAGGAGAGTAGGGCACGTCGTCGTCATCGTCGAACGACGGGCCGTGAGCAGCTGCCGCGGGCTCGGTGTCCGCGACGGGAGCGGCAGTCGGCGCGGGTGCGCTCACCGGCTCGACCGCAACAGGGGCGTGCTCGACCGGCGCCGCTTCGACAGGAGCGGGGAGCTCGGCATCGGCCACGGTCTCTGCCGACTCGACTGATGCAGGCTCGACCGGTGCCGGGGCCTCTCCCGAAGGAGCATCTGCGGCTGCGGGCGCGGTCGCCTCGGCGACCGGCGCGGGCTCGGCAGGTACAGCCGGTGCCGTCGCGGGCGTGACCACCGCGTCCGAGTCGACCGGCGGAACGTCCGCGCCGGACTCGACCGTGACGTCCTCTGTGCCGAGCGTCTCGGCGGGCGGCTCAGGCGATGACACCGTGTCCGCGGCGGGCACTGCCGCATCCTCGGCAGGCGTCGGCACGGGCTGCGTGTCCAGAGACCCGCCCTCGACCGGAGCCGACTCCTCCGCAGGCTCGACGACCTCCTGGTCAGAGACGGCGCGCCCGGCCTCGGCGGCTGGGCTCGTCGGGGCGTCGGCCGCGGCGGGCACTGCCGCTGCGGCGGCCGGGGTGCCTGGCTCCACAGGAGTCGCAGTCCCGTCGCTCAGGCTCGGGTCGGGCGCGTTCTCACGCTCGGTCGGGTGTCCCATCGACTGTCTCCGTGATGATGTGGGTGCGCGGTCGAGCCGCGACGAAAGAGTGGGGGATGCGGGCAGCCCGCACGGGGGCAATTCTATGCGTCTGTACCGAAGTGTCCGGTGGGTGTTCCGGGTGAAGATCCGGTGGCGATCTGCGGCTGCGGCGACTCGTCGCTCGTGCGGGCGACGGCACGCACGGGTCGGTCGCTGAACCAGGACGCGGGGAGGAAGGCCGCGGCCGCTACGAGCAGCATCCCGCCGTAGACCCACACGAGCCCGACGGTCTGGTTGGGTACGAGCAGGTCACCACCCGGCCCGCGCATCGACAGGACCTGGACGGCGACGACCCATCCGATCGCGAACCCGACGACCCCGGCGTACCCGGCCCAGGCCCGCGCGAGCGTCCCCGCGGCGAGCACCGCGAGCAGCGCGACGACGACCCCCACGGGAAGGAGGTGGTCCGTCACCACGACACGGTGCATGACCGTGCCGACGACGCCCACGACGAGGCCGAGCAGCACGCACAGCAGCGCGTGCGTCAGGCGACGGGTTCCGGTCTTCTTCACGACGTCCACGCTACTGGTCCTGTCTGATCATTTCCCGTGAACGTGCGAGAGGCTCCCGCAGACTCCGAGGTCACCGTGTAGAACTCGCGTGAAGGAAGGGCAGCGAGGACGTCGTTGCTCAGCGCGTACCACCCGAGGACCTCACCCGCAGCGATCTGGTCCCGCTCCCCCTCCGGGGCTCCGTCGCCGTGCCGCACCGCGACGCCGACGTGCTGCACCTGGGTCGCGTGCGCACGCAGTGCGCCGACCACGGCACCGAGCACCGGCTCGACCTCGACCACGACGACCTCCTCGAGACCGGTCTTGGCCACGGGGGGCAGCGGCTCCTCGGGGTCGGGCAGCGTGAGCTCGGGATGCTCGGCGCGCAGCGCCGCGACCCCCGGCAGGACGGCCAGCTCACGTCGAGCTGCTCGCGCGACCTCGGCGGGCACCACGGACTGCCACAGCGCGAGCTCGTGACCCGCCGACGGGTCACCTGCGCGCGCACCGTCCAGCCGGACGACCTCGGGGTCCGGGGCTCCGCCGTCGGGCAGCACGGAACCCTGCTCCCGGGCGAGCTCGATCGCGCGGACCGTGATCTCGTGCGCCCGCACGTGGTCCGGATGGCCGTAACCACCCGACGGCTCGTACGTCACCACGACGCGCGGGCGCCGCTCGCGCAGCACGCGCGCGAGGCGGCGCGCCGCCTCGTCGAGCGGGACGCCGACGAGCGCGCCCTCCGGGAGGTCCGCCTCGGCCGCGGCCCGGGCGATGCCCGGCGCGGCCCAGGCCATGCCCGAGTCGCGGAAGGCACGCTCACCGACCTGGCCAGGCGAGCCGCCGGGCTCGCCGTCCTCGACCTGGTCGAGGAACACGTGGTCGGACACGCCCAGGCTCGCCAGCGCCGCGGCCAGCTCACCCTCGCGGTGCGCCGCGAGAGCCGGACCGTCGCCCTCGAGGTGCGCCAGCTCCGCGCCGATGACCTCGCCCTGCTCGCCGCGCGTGCACGTCACGAGCGTCACCGGCTCGCCCGCCGCCGCCCACGTCGCCAGCAGCGCGCCGGTCGCGAGGGTCTCGTCGTCGGGGTGCGCGTGCACGGCGAGCAGCCCACCACGGGGCTGGACCGGCTCGAGCCTCATTCGTCCTCCAGAGGTGCAGGTAGAGCGGAGCCCGCACCGCCGGCCACGAGGACCAGCGGCACGGGCTGCGTGCTCAGCGGTTGTGCAGTCCTGACGAGATCAGGACTTCTTGGCGCGGGAGAACGCGCGGGCGCGCTCGGTCTGGTCGAGGATGACCTTGCGGATGCGCACGACCTCGGGGGTGACCTCGACGCACTCGTCCTCGCGGGCGAACTCGAGCGACTCCTCGAGCGTCAGGTGCTTCGGAGGGGTGAGGTTCTCGAACGTGTCGCTCGACGCGGCACGCATGTTCGTGAGCTTCTTCTCCTTGGTGATGTTGACGTCCATGTCCTCGTTGCGCGAGTTCTCGCCGACGATCATGCCCTCGTAGACCTCCTGCGTGGGGTCGACGAAGAAGGAGCCGCGCTCCTGCAGGTTGATCATCGCGAACGGCGTCACGACGCCCGCACGGTCAGCGACGAGCGAACCGTTCACACGGGTCTCGATGGGGCCTGCCCACGGCTCGTAGCCCTCGGCGATCGAGGACGCGATGCCCGTGCCGCGCGTGTCCGTGAGGAAGCGCGTACGGAAGCCGATGAGCCCGCGAGCCGGGACGACGAACTCCATGCGGACCCAGCCCGTGCCGTGGTTCGACATGGTCTCCATGCGGCCCTTGCGCTGCGCGAGGAGCTGCGTGACGTTGCCCAGGTACTCCTCGGGCACGTCGATCGTCATGCGCTCCATGGGCTCGTGGCGCTTGCCGTCGATCTGCTTGGTGACGACCTGCGGCTTGCCGACGGTCAGCTCGAAGCCCTCGCGGCGCATCTGCTCGACCAGGATGGCGAGCGCGAGCTCTCCACGCCCCTGGACCTCCCAGGCGTCCGGACGCTCGGTCGGCAGGACGCGCAGCGACACGTTGCCGATGAGCTCCTTGTCGAGACGGTCCTTGACCTGGCGGGCCGTGACCTTGTGGCCCTTGCCGCCCTTGCCCGCGAGCGGGGAGGTGTTGATACCGATCGTCATCGAGATCGCCGGGTCGTCGACCGTGATGAGCGGCAGCGGACGCGGGTCGTCGGGGTCCGTGAGGGTCTCACCGATGGTGATCTCCTCGATGCCGGCGACGGCCACGATCTCGCCCGGGCCCGCAGAGTCCGTGGGCACACGGGTGAGCGCCTTGGTCTCGAGGAGCTCGGTGATCTTGACGTTCTGCATCGTGCCGTCGGCACGTGCCCACGCGACGGTCTGGCCCTTGTGGATGGTGCCGTTGAAGATGCGCAGCAGCGCGAGGCGGCCGAGGAACGGCGACGCGTCGAGGTTGGTGACGTGAGCCTGGAGCGGCGCACCCTCCTCGTACGTGGGGGCCGGGATCTTGTCGAGGATGACCTTGAACAGGGGCTCGAGGTCCTCGCTGTCCGGGACCGAGCCGTCGGCCGGCTGGACCGTCGAGGCGCGTCCGACCTTGGCCGCGGCGTAGACCACGGGCATGTCGAGGATCGCGTCGAGGTCGAGGTCGGGGACCTCGTCCGCGAGGTCGCTCGCGAGACCGAGCAGCAGGTCGGTCGCCTCGGCGACGACCTCCTCGATGCGCGAGTCGGGGCGGTCGGTCTTGTTGACCACGAGGATCACGGGGAGCTTGGCGACGAGCGCCTTGCGGAGCACGAAGCGCGTCTGGGGCAGCGGGAGGCGCTGATCCGGCTCGATCTCAAGGAGATGCTGGAGGAGGAGGGGTACTCCGTCGTCGGGGAGGCCGGTGACGGGGCCAAGG
>NZ_JBHXBO010000110.1:0-13816 GCF_042726775.1 Oerskovia sp. NPDC060287 | reverse complement strand
GGTCGCGGACCCGGCCCACCGCCGTCGGGCATCCCTCGTCCTCACCGCAGGACGCCCGGGGCGGCGCCGGCCGGCCACACCCCGGGCTCCACCGCTCAGACCTTGCGCACGACCGGCGGGACCCAGCGACCGTCGAGCGCCTCGGGCCGCGGCGCGTAGAGGCGCATCGTCACGCCCACGGGTCCCCGCGGGGCGGGGAGCCAGTTGGACTCGCGGTCCGGGCCGGGGCTCTCGTGCTGGAGGTACAGGTCGAGCGAGCCGTCCGCCCCGTATCGCAGGTCGTCGCGGTCACCGATCGCGAACCGGTCCAGGACGTTGGCGACCTGGAATCCCTCGGCGTCGTACATCGTGACCGACCAGAATGCCTCCGCGGGCGGGAGCTGGTCGGCGTCGAAGTGCAGCACGTAGTCGTGGTCGCCGTTCACGACCTCCCCGTCGGCGTCCTCGACGAGGAACGGGTAGATCGCGTCCTCGACCGGGTTCGCCCCGAGCCCCACGAGCGTGACGAACGCTCGCTGGAGGTAGTAGTTGCCGTACACGCCCATCGGCTCCCGGAAGAGCGACCACCCGTTCACCGCGATCCCCAGCGTCGCCTGCGACGCACCCAGCAGCTCGCGCGCGCTCGCGGCGCCCGCCTCGATCTCGACGATCTCGGCCTCGTCGAACTGACCGGGGTCGAACTCGTCGCCCGGGACGACGCCCAGCGCACCGATGCGCGCGAGCACCGAGAAGTCAGTGGGGTGCGGCGGGTTGGTGTCGAGCAGACGGGTCGCGTAGGTGAAGAAGTCGACCGCGCTGAGGGCGTCGACCTGCCGCAGGGGCTCGGTCCGCGTGTCCGCGGTCGGGTCGATCACGAACGGCGGACGGTCGCCCAGCGCGCGCACGCTCATGCCGTCCTGGACCGCGTGCACGGCCGGGTAGTCCGCGGGGCCGTTCGTCTGGATACGACCGATGGCCCACACGTGCGGGGTCGGCGCGACGATCAGCGCGACCTCCTCGGGAAGGTCGTCGTAGAACTCGGTGAGGTCGCCCTCGTAGTCGGGCCCCACGACCAGGTAGTCGCCCGCGCCCGTCCCCGTGGTCCGCTTGCCGATCGTCGCGAACACGTCGGTCCACATGTCCAGCAGGGGCAGCATGTAGTAACGGTCGTCGGTGTCCGGGACGTGCAGCAGCACCGGCCCGTCGGTCAGGTCCAGCCACAGGTTCGCGTAGAGCGTGTCGAAGTTGGGTCGGACGACCGCACGGAAGTCCGCGGGCGGGAACGCGCGCAGGTGATGGAACGTGTTGGGCGGCCCGAACCCCGGGCGGACCCCCGCCTCCACGTTGGTGCCCTGGCGACGCGTCAGGTCCATGGTCACGAGCGGGTAGAGATAGAGGTAGGCCTCGTGGCTCAACGTGCGCAGGTCGTTCGACAGCTTTCCCATGACTCTCCGTCCCTCCGCGCCGGGGGTCGGCGCGCTCGGGCCCAACGTATCCACGGGCGTCGGGCGGTGCGCGGCGAGGGCGGGCGAACTCTCGGGGCTCGCGCGCCGCGGCCGTCCGCAGGGCGGGCGCGGGCTGCCGGTGGACGCCCCCGGGTGGGAGGATCGACGGATGACTGACGACGCCACGACCGAGCTGCCCCCGGTCCTCGCCGAGATCCGCGACGACTTCCTCGCGCTCGGCGAGCGCGACCGGCTCCAGCTCCTGCTGGAGTTCTCGCGCGAGCTGCCGGACCTGCCCGCGCGCTACCAGAACGCCCCGGGACTGCTCGAGCGCGTCGAGGAGTGCCAGTCCCCGGTCCGCGCGTTCGCCGAGGTCGAGGCCGACGGCGTCCACCTGTACGCGACCGCACCGGCCGAGGCCCCCACGACCCGCGGGTTCGCCTCGATCCTGGCCCAGGGGCTCGAGGGCCTGACGCCCGAGCAGGCCCTCGCCGTGCCCGACGACTACCCGTTCACGATCGGGCTGACCAACGCGGTGAGCCCCCTGCGCCTCAACGGCATGACCGGCATCCTGCTGCGCGCCAAGCGTCAGATCCGCGACCAGGTCGCGGCACGCTGAGGTCGCAGCGCCGCACAGGACCGATGGGTCCTGTGCTCTGATCGACCGTGCCGTCGCCGCGCCGAGCGCCGTGACCGGCCGGCTCGCTCAGCCGCGGGTCACCCCTGGCCGCCCGCGGACTTCGCGTCGAAGCCCTCGCGATGCCCCTGGATCTCGTCGGTGTTCTCCATGGCCCACCGGACCAGGGCGAGCACCGGCGGGAGCAGCGTGCGACCGAGCTCCGTGAGCTCGTAGTCGACCCGCGGCGGGACCACGGCGTGGACGGTCCTGCTCACGAGCCCGTCACGCTCGAGCTGGCGCAGGTTGAGCGTCAGCATGCGCTGGGAGATCCCGCTGATTCCGTGCAGGAGCTCGGTGAACCGCAGCGGCCCGCTCGAGAGCGTGCCGAGGATGAGGACGCTCCACTTGTCGCCGACCCGGTCGAGCACGCGCCGGACCTCGCTGGTCGCATGGTCGGCGCCGCAGCCGCCACCGTCGGGAAGTGGCACGTGCAGACCGTCAGGACCCGGCACGTGGAGCGCGCGGGGCCGTGGCACGTGGTGAGCGTCGGGACCTGGCGCCTGGTGGGCACCGGCGGCCGTCGCGGTCATGGGTTCTCCGTTTCCTGACCCACCGGGAACACCGGTGTGCCTTTTGTAGACCTCCTTCAGGTTACCCATGATGTCCTCCGGCACAAAAGGTGACTGACCAGACGGACAGTGACCCACGGGCCTCCCCACCGTGGCGCGACCCGCGCCACCGACCTCGAAGGAAACCCATGAACATCGCCCTCTGGATCGCCGCTGGACTGCTCGCCGTCGCCTTCGCCGGTGCGGGCTTCATGAAGCTCACCACCCCGGCCGACAAGCTCATGGAGAAGATGCGCTGGGTCACGCCCGGCCGTCTCGCAGCCACCCGCGCACTCGGCGCGCTCGAGCTGCTGGGCGCGATCGGCCTGATCCTGCCGGTCCTGACCGGGATCGCCCCGATCCTGACCCCGATCGCCGCCGTCGGCCTCGCCGTCACACAGATCGGCGCGATCCCCCTGCACGTCCGCCTGGGCGAGAAGCAGTCCGTGCCGGTCAACACCGTCCTGCTGCTCCTCGCGCTCTTCGTCGCCGTGGGGCGCTTCGCCGGCTGGGGCGCGTGACGCCGTCGGGCCGATGACGACGCGCGCGGCGCGCCGAGCGCGAGGGACCGACGACGGATCGGTCCTCGCGCTCGCCGCCCTCGCTCCGGCCCCGCCGGCTGCCCGGCCGGGCCTCAGGCGTCGGCGCGCAGCGCGAGCCTGCGCGCCAGGACCGCGCACACGATGAGCTGGAGCTGGTGGAAGACGATCACTGGCACCGCCACGGTGCCCGCGACCGCGACGGGGAAGAGCACCGCGGCCATGGGCAGGCCCGTTGCCAGGCTCTTCTTGGACCCGCACATGAGCAGCGCGATCCGGTCCTCGACACCGAGCCGCAGCCCGGCGCCGCCCCACCACGTGACCGCGAGCATGACGACCAGGATCAAGGCGCTGATCCCGACGAGCGCGACGATCGTCCACGCCGAGATCCCGGCCCACACCCCCGCGCTCGTCGCCGCGGCGACCGCCCCGAAGACCACGATCAGGATCGTGCCCCGGTCCACGGACAGGGTGAGCCACCGCCTGGCCCGGATCCACCTGCCGACGAACGGCTGCAGGAGCTGGCCCACGACGAACGGGGCGAGCAGGTGCACCAGGACGTCGCGCAGCCCGCTCAGCCCGCCCGTCGCGCCGCTCGACGACATGAACCACAGGACCAGCAGCGGCGTCACGACCATGCCCACGACGTTCGAGACCGTGGCCCCGCAGATCGCTCCGGCGATGTTCCCGCGCGCGACCGACGTGAACGCCACGGACGACTGGACGGTCGAGGGCAGCAACGACAGGAAGAGGATGCCCGCCGCGAGCGGCGCGCCGACCAGCGGGGTCACAGCCCAGGAGACCGCGAGGCCGACGAGCGGGAAGACGACGTAGGTCGAGGCGAGGATGCCGCCCTGGAGCCGGACGTTCTTCAGGCCCGCCCACACCTCGGTGGTCGACAGGCGCATGCCGTAGACGAGGAAGAGGACCGCGACCGCGACGTCCGCGACCGCGTCCACGACGCGCTGGGCCTCTGCGGGGACCGGGATCACGAGCCCCAGGACCATGGTCGCGACGAGCGCCACGATGAACGGATCGACCCACTGCTTGAGAACCTGGCGCACGAGGGTCGAGTCTAGGTGTCGCCCGAGGCGACGGCGTCGGCGTGTCAGGACCGGCGGGACGTCGAGTCCCCGCCGGTCCTGGCTCGTCGCTCCGAGCGCCCGACCGGGCTAGGGGTGCGCGTGCCCCTGGTAGCGGTGGAGCGCGGCCTGCGCGTGCTCGGGCACGCTGCCGTCCTTGTCGGCGACCAGGAAGATCCCGCCCATACCCATGTCGGAGTGGGACTGCACGTGGCAGTGGACCATCCACGCGCCGGGGCCGACCTTCTCGCCCGCGATCACCTGGAACCCGAACGAGTCGCCCGGGTTGAGGTCGCGCGTGTCGATGACCTGGGTCGGGTCGTTCGGACCCGTGAGATAGCCCGTGCGGTTGTTCGCCCACCGGTGCGCGTGCAGGTGGAAGGTGTGGAACGCGTTGCCGTGGCCGATCGCCACGAACTCGACCCGCTCGCCCTCGTTCGCCTCGAACACGGGCACGTTCGGCGCGACCTGGTTGTTGATCGACATCCCGTTGAACGCGACCGTGTACTGGCGGTCCGGCAGGACGTCTCCCTTGCGCCGGACGATGAGAGCGCCGTACATGCCGACCTTGACGCCCTCGGTGCCGTGGTCCGTGCCCAGCGCGTGGTCGTGATAGTGCCAGTAGCCGGCGCTCCCGGGCATCCACTGGCCGCCCTTGGTCGTGTACGCGGCGTGGGTGCGCCACACGTAGGTCCGCGACTGGCCGGGCTCGTTGAACGACGCGTTGAGCGGGCTGCCGTCGGAGTCGTGGCTGTAGCTCACGCCGTGCGCGTGCAGCGAGAGCCGCTTGTCGGTGGTGTTGACCAGGGTGATCTCGAAGGTCTCGCCCTCCCACATCTCGAGGGTCGGCCCCGGGACCGTGGCCTTGCCGGGCTCGAGCCCGTAGCCGACGAGGCCGCCGGGCAGCGCCTCGGCGTACATCGTCAGGCGGCGGACCTTGTTCTTGTCCGGCTTGCCCTTGTCCTTGTCGGGCTTGCCGTGGTTCCCGTTGCCGTGCGCCGCGGCGGGAGCCGCGCCGAGGCCGAGCGCCGTGGGCGCCACGAGGCTCGCGACCGTCCCGGCCAGCATCGACCGGCGCGAGATCTGTCGCTTGAGCAGTCCGTCGGGGGCGGCGGTGTCCTGCGTCATGGTTCTCCCTCTCCTCTGCCCGCCGACCCGGACCGTGGGGATCCGGCAGCGGTCAGGTATTCGTCGTCGAATCCCTGCGCGCTCGCACCGGTGACCCCGCGCGCCCTGCGGGCACGTGAGGTCGGACGGGCGAGCCTTGTCTGCACGCGGGCTGCGTGACCGATCCCGTGGCCCACGACGTCGTGGGCCCTGACCTCGGCCCGGCCCCGCGGTGGCGGGGTCCCGGTGCACGCCCGACCCTAGGGAGACTTCTGACAAGCGTCAAGCAGAAGTAGAAGGTTCACCCTTTTTGTTTTGCGATTCGCAACCCAGAAGGAGGCCGAGAGTCAGAACGGGCGAGCCCGCGAGGGCAGTCCGGCGCGTCGCCGCTCAGAAGAGCGTGTACCCGCCGTCGACCGTCACGACGGCCCCCGTCATGAAGCTCGACGCCTCGCTCGCGAGCATGACCACGACCGGCCCCAGCTCGGCGGGGGTGCCCCACCGCTTCATCGCGGCGGGGGCCACGCAGTCGTCGTAGTACTCGGGCTGGTCCACGGGCGACGCCTCGGTCAGGATGTAGCCGGGCGCGATCGCGTTGACCCGGATCCCGTGCGGCGCCCACTCGGCCGCGAGCCCCTTGGTCAGCTGGTGCACCGCGGCCTTCGACGCCAGGTACGCGGGCTGCCACCGCGGACGGTTGACGATCTGCGCGGACATCGACCCCACGTTGACGATCGCCCCGCCCCGACCGTCCGCGACCATCTGCCGGGCCACGGCCCGCGAGCAGTACCAGACGCCGTCGAGGTTCGTCGCGAGCGTGCGGTGCCACACGTCGTCCTCGATCTCGAGGGCCGCTCCCCCGATCGAGATCCCCGCGTTGTTGACGAGCACGTCGACACCGCCGCCCTCGCGCCCGACCTGCGCCACGACGTCGTCGACCTGCTCGCGGTCCGTGACGTCGAGCTCGTAGCCGTGCGCCGCGAGCCCCAGCGCCCGCAGCTCGTCGGCCGCCGCCTGCGCGGCGTCGAGCGTCGTCGCCGTCAGCGCGACCTGCGCCCCCGCCTCACCCAGCGCCTGCGCGAGCCCGCGCCCGATCCCGCGGCTCGCGCCCGTGACGAGCGCCGTGCGGCCGGCGAGGGAGAACGTGTCGAGGACAGCCATGTCGGTCCGATCCGGGGGTCAGAGGAAGCTCAGCAGGTGGAGAGGGGACAGAGGTCCAGGGATGCACGACGACGGCGCCGCCCCGCGAGGGGACGGCGCCGTCCGAGGCTCAGAAGTCGAAGAGGTCCTCGAGCCAGGACTCCTTCTTCTTGCGCTTGCGGTAGCGCGGGTCGTCGCTGCGGTACTGGTCCGACCCGCGGTCGGACCCGCGGTACCGGTCGTCCCCGCGGTAGTCGTCCCGGCGGCGGTCGTCGCCCCGGTAGTCGTCCCGGCGACGGTCGTCCGCGTAGCCGTAGGGCGCGGGCTGCGGCGGGACCGGCAGCTGCTGGGTCGGCGGGTACTGCACGGGCGGGGGCGTCGCCGCGCGCGGAGCCGCGGCTACCGCCGGGCCGCCGGCCTCGGCGGCGATCTCGGCCTCGAGGCTGCGGTCGATGATCTTGTCGAGCTCACCCCGGTCGAGCCACACGCCGCGGCACGTGGGGCAGTAGTCGATCTCCACTCCCTTGCGGTCGGACATCACGAGCACGGTCTGATCGAGAGGGCACAGCATGACGGGTCTCCTTCGTCGGGTCGAACGCACAACGGTCGGCGTGGCGCAGGGGTTCCCGCCTCGGGCCGGCAAGGTGGGTGTCACCGGCGGACAGGTGCGAGCCACGGGGCAGGACGGGCGGTCAGACCTCGAAGAGGTAGCCCATGCCCGGCTGGGTGATGATGTGCCGGGGGTTCGCGGGGTCGTCCTCGAGCTTGCGCCGCAGCTGCGCGGTGTAGACGCGCAGGTAGTTGGTCTCGGCCGAGTACGCAGGCCCCCACACGTCGTGCAGGAGCTGCAGCCGCCCGACCATGCGGCCCCGGTGTCGCACCAGCACCTCGAGCAGCGACCACTCGGTGGGGCTCAGCCGGACCTCCTGCCCGGCCCGCAGCACCCGGCGGCGGGCCAGGTCGATCCGCAGGTCCCCCGCCTCCACGACCGGCTCGGACACCTCGGCCGGCTGGGCGCGACGCACCGCGGCCCGCAGCCGCGCGAGCAGCTCGTTCATCGCGAACGGCTTGGTCACGTAGTCGTCCGCGCCCGCGTCGAGCGCATCGACCTTGTCGTCGCCCAGCTGACGCGCCGAGAGCACCACGATCGGTACGGCGCTCCACCCACGGATGCCCTCGATGACCTCGAACCCCGAGAGGTCGGGCAGGCCCAGGTCGAGCAGGATCACGTCGGGCCGGGCGCTCGCGGCCGCGTCGAGGGCCTCGGCGCCCGTCATGGCGACCGTCACGTCCCAGCCGTGCGCGCGCAGGTTGATCGCGAGCGCGCGCACGAGCCCGGCGTCGTCGTCGACGACGAGCACCCGGTTGCCGTCGCCGCTCATCCGCGCACCTCGTCCGTCTCGCTCGTGCTGCTCGTACCGTGGGTGCCGCTGTCCGCGCTGCCTGTGCCGTCCGTGCTCACGTCGTCATCCTCCCGCGCCTCGCGCGGGACCGTGACCACCATGGTCAGTCCGCCGCCGGGCGTGTCCTCGGGCGTGATGCTCGCGCCCACGGCCCGGGCGAGCCCGTCCGCGACCGCGAGCCCCAGGCCCAGGCCTTCACCGGTCGTGTCCCCGAGACGTTGGAACGGCTCGAACATGCGGACCTTGGACTCGTCGGACAGGCCGCGGCCCGTGTCGACGATCCGCAGCTCGATCTCCCGGGGTCCCGCCGAGGCCGTGATCCGGACGGGCTCACCGGGCGGGCTGTGCCGCACCGCGTTCGACGTGAGGTTCGCGACCGCCCGCTCGAGCAGGCCGGGGTCGGTGCGCACGAGCGGCAGGTCGTCGGGCACGTCGAGGCGCACGACGCCCGGACCGTAGGGCTCGATCGCGAGCGGCACGATCTCGTCGACCGACGCCGCACGCAGGTTGGGCCGCACGCTCCCGGTCTGCAGCCGAGACAGGTCGAGCAGGTTGTCGATGAGCTTCTCGAGTCGTCCCGTCGAGTCCTGGATGGTGCGCGTGAGCGCGTCGGTGTCCTCGTCGTCGAGGTGCACGTCCGGGGAGGCCAGCCCGTCCACGGCCGTGCGGATCGAGGCGAGCGGTGTGCGCAGGTCGTGCGAGACGGCCGCGAGCAGCGCGGTGCGCGTGGCGTCGGCCTCCTCGAGGACCGCGGCCTGGGCGGCCTGCTCGCGCAGGCGGCGGTACTCCAGGACGAGCCCGGCCTGCGCCGCGAAGGCCTCGAGGACCTGACGGTCGCTCGCGGGCAGGGCCCGGCCCCACAGCGACAGGCGGTGGGTGTCGTCGACACGCAGCTCGGTCCGCTGGGCGTCGCCCGGGTGCCCGACGGCGGAGCGCGCCCCGGTGCGCCCGTCCTGCTCGGCGGGGGTCCTGTCCCCCGCGGCGAGGGCTCCCTCCCCGGCGGGAAGCACGTCTCCCTCGACCCGGCCCGTGCTCGCGACCGTCCGCCACGGACCGCGCTCCCCCGTCCGCGTCTCGAGCTCGACCCGTGACAGGCCGAACGTCTCGGCGAGCCGGGTGACGATCGCCTGCGCGGTGTCCTCGCCCGAGAGCACGGACCGCGACAGGGCGGCGAGCGTCGAGGCCTCGGCCCGCGCCCGGTAGGCCTGCGCGGTCCGTCGCGCGGCGAGGTCGACGACCGACGCGACGGCCGCGGCGACCAGGACGAACACGAGGAGCGCGAGGAGGTTCTCGGGGTCCTGGACCGTGAGGAACCCGGTCGGCGGCGTGAAGAACCAGTTGAGGCACAGGAACGAGACGACGGCCGCGGCCACCGCGGGCCACAGCCCACCCACGAGGGCGACGCCCACCGACCCGGCCAGGAACAGCATGAGCTCGGTCGAGAGCGAGACGACGTCGCGCAGGAGCCAGAACACCCCGGTCAGCACGGCCGGGACCACGAACGCGAGCACCCACCCGGCGGTCCGGCGCGGTCGGGACAGCGCGGACCACCGGCCGCGCAGGAGCCTGCCCGCGCGCGCCTTCTCGTGCGTCACGAGGTGGACGTCGATCGTCCCGGCCAGGCGGGCGATCTCGGCGCTCGAGGACCCCAGGAGGGCCTCTCGCCAGCGAGAGTGCCGCGAGACGCCCACCACGATCATGGTCGCGTTGACCCCTTGCGCGAAGTCGACGACCGCCGAGGCGACGTCCTCGCCCACGACCGTGTGGAACGTCCCGCCCAGCGACTCGACGAGCTCGCGCGAGGCCGCGATGGCCGCGGGCGGTGCGCTGGGCAACCCGTCGGTCGCCAGCACGTGGACCGCGACGAGCTCGGAACCCGCGGCGCGCTGGGCGATCCGGGCGCCGCGGCGCAGCAGCGTCTCGCCCTCGGGACCGCCCGTGACCGCGACGACGATGCGCTCGCGCGCGGGCCACGTCCCCGAGATCGCGTGGTCCGCCCGGTAGCGGGTCAGGGCGTCGTCGACGCGGTCCGCGAGCCACAGCAGAGCGAGCTCTCGCAGGGCCGTGAGGTTGCCCGTGCGGAAGTAGGAGGACAACGAGGCGTCGATCTGCTCGGCCCGGTAGACGTTGCCGTGCGCGAGCCGGCGCCGCAGCGCCTGCGGCGACAGGTCGACGAGCTGGATCTGGTCGGCGTCGCGCACCACCTGGTCGGGCACGGTCTCGCGCTGACGCACGCCCGTGATGGCCTCGACGTCCGCGGTGAGCGACTCGAGGTGCTGCACGTTGACCGTGGTCACCACGTCGATGCCCGCGGCCAGGAGGTCCTGCACGTCCTGCCAGCGCTTGCGGTGGTGCGAGCCGGGAGCGTTGGTGTGCGCGAGCTCGTCGACCAGGACGACCTGGGGGTCGCGGGCGAGCACGGCCTCGACGTCGAGCTCGGTCAGCTCGACGTCCCGGTGGCTCACGACGCGACGCGGCACGACCTCGAGGTCGCCGATCTGCGTGATCGTCGCGGCGCGCCCGTGCGTCTCGACCAGGCCCACGACCACGTCCGTGCCGCGCGCCCTGCGTCGGTGGGCCTCGCCCAGCATCGCGTACGTCTTGCCCACGCCCGGCGCGGCCCCGAGGTACACCGTGAGCAGACCCGGGCGGCGGGCGCCGCCGTCGGGCCCCCCTGCCCTGCGGGCTCCGGGACCCTCCCCGCCCGCGGACGCGCCCGGGTCCGGGCGCCCCTCCTGGGGGCGCCCGGACCCTGCGGCCTCCTGGCCGCCGCGTCCCTCAGGCACGGGGCACCCGCGCCGTCAGCTCCGCGGCTCGGTGCCTCGCGCTCGTCGTCATGGGTTCATCTTCTCCGAGTTCTCGAGCGCGAGGTTGAGCTCGAGCACGTCGACACGCGGTTCGCCCAGGACACCGAGGTCCCTGCCTGCGGTGTGCTGCGCCACGAGGTCCGCGACGACGGCCTCGTCGAGGCCCCTCGCCTCGGCGACCCGCGCGACCTGCAGGGCCGCGTACGCGGGGCTGACGTGCGGGTCGAGGCCCGACGCCGAGGCCGTGAGCGCGTCGGCCGGCAGGTCTGCGGGGTCCACGCCGTTGAGGGCCGCGAGCGCCGCACGACGCTCGTCGATCGAGGCGACGAGCTCGGGGTTGAGCGGCCCGAGGTTGGTGCCTGCGGACGCGAGCGTGTCGTACCCGTCGCCCGCGGCCGAGGGGCGGCCGTGGAACCAGCGCTCGGCGTCGTCGGCCGCGGCGAAGTCCTGACCGATCAGGGCCGAGCCCACGACGGGTGCCCCGTCCGCACCGGTGTCGGTGATCGACGTGGCGTGCGTGCCGTCGCTGCGCACGAGCGAGCCGTTCGCCTGCCAGGGCAGGGCGAGCTGCCCGACGCCCCACACCGCGAGCGGGTAGGCCACGCCCAGGAGGAGCGTCAGGACGAGCAGGACGCGCAGGCCTGCGAGCGTCTGGCGGAACAGGGACGCGGCACCGGCCGAGGCCGAGGGACGCGCGAGGGGGGCGGGGCGTCCGGGGACGCCCGCGGGGGTGGAGAGAGTGCCAGGCATGTCAGCCAATCCCGGGGATGAGGGAGATCACGAGGTCGATGAGCTTGATCCCGACGAACGGGGCCACGAGGCCGCCCACGCCGTAGACCAGGAGGTTGCGGCGCAGCATCGCGGAGGCCGACGAGGGCCGGTACCGCACGCCCCGCAACGAGAGCGGGATGAGCACCAGGATGATGAGCGCGTTGAACACGACGGCCGACAGGATGGCCGACTCGGGGCTCGACAGGCGCATGACGTTGAGCACCGCGAGCTGCGGGAACACGACCATGAACATCGCGGGCAGGATCGCGAAGTACTTCGCGATGTCGTTCGCGATCGAGAACGTCGTCAGGGCCCCGCGCGTGATGAGGAGCTGCTTGCCGATCTCGACGATCTCGATGAGCTTGGTCGGGTCGGAGTCGAGGTCCACCATGTTTCCCGCCTCCTTGGCGGCGGTGGTCCCGGTGTTCATCGCGACGCCCACGTCGGCCTGGGCCAGGGCGGGCGCGTCGTTGGTGCCGTCGCCCGCCATGGCGACGAGCCGCCCGCCGGCCTGCTCGCGCCGGATGAGCGCGAGCTTGTCCTCGGGCGTCGCCTCGGCCAGGACGTCGTCGACGCCCGCCTCCGCGGCGATGGCCCGCGCGGTCACGGCGTTGTCGCCCGTGACCATGACGGTGCGGATGCCCATGGCGCGCAGCTCGTCGAACCGCTCGCGCATGCCCGCCTTGACGACGTCCTTGAGGTGGACGACACCCAGCACCCGCGCGGGCCCCTCGCCGACCTGCTCGGCCACGACGAGCGGTGTGCCGCCCGAGGAGCTCACGGCGTCGACGTGGGCCGCGAGCTGCTCGGCGACCGCACCACCGGGGCCGCTGCCCGTCGCGGCGCCGGTCGAGTGGACCCAGCGCTGGACCGCGCTGCCGGCCCCCTTGCGGATGCGGCGCACGCGCCCGTCGGGCAGCGGCAGGTCGATCCCGCTCATGCGCGTGTGCGCGGAGAAGGGCACCATCTCGGCGCGCTCGAGGACGTCCCTCTGGTCGGTCGGCCCGTCCCCGTCGCCGTACCGCTCACGGACGAGCACCACGATGCTCTTGCCCTCGGGCGTCTCGTCCGCGAGCGACGAGAGCCGGGCGGCCTCGGCGAGCTGCGCCGTCGTGACGTCGCCGACCGTGAGGAGGTCGGCCGCCTGCCGGTTGCCGTACGTGATGGTGCCGGTCTTGTCGAGCAGCAGCACGTCGACGTCCCCCGCGGCCTCGACCGCGCGGCCCGACATCGCGAGGACGTTGCGCTGGACCAGACGGTCCATGCCGGCGATGCCGATCGCCGACAGCAGCGCCCCGATGGTCGTGGGGATGAGGCACACGAGCAACGAGATCAGGACGATCATCGACTGCTTGGAGCCCGAGTAGACCGCGAACGGCTGCAGCGTCACGACCGCCAGCAGGAAGATGATCGTGAGCGAGGTCAGCAGGATGTTGAGCGCGATCTCGTTGGGCGTGCGCTGGCGCTCCGACCCCTCGACGAGCGCGATCATCCGGTCGACGAACGTGTGGCCCGCGGGCGCCGTGATCCGCACGACGATCGTGTCCGACAGGACCACGGTCCCGCCCGTGACCGCCGACCGGTCGCCGCCCGACTCGCGGATCACCGGGGCCGACTCGCCCGTGATCGCGGACTCGTCGACCGACGCGACCCCCTCGACGACGTCGCCGTCACCGGGGATGATCTCGCCCGCCCGGACGACCACCACGTCCCCGACGGCGAGCGTCGAGGAGGGGACCTCCGCCGTCGGGCAGCTCGCGAGGCCTGTCCCCGACGCGAGCGTGTCGGACGGAGCCATGACGCGCCGCGCGGTCGTCTGCTGCTGGGTCGCGCGCAGGCTCGACGCCTGCGCCTTGCCCCGGCTCTCCGCGACCGACTCGGCGAGGGTCGCGAACAGCACGGTCGCCCACAGCCACACCGCGATCGCCCACGCGAACACGCTGGGGTCGAACGCCGCGAGGAGCGTCGTGGCGACGGCCCCGAGCTCGACCACGAACAGCACGGGCGAGGCCACCAGATCGCGCGGGTCGAGCTTGCGGAACGCTCCGGGGAGCGCCGCCCTGACCTGGGTCCACGACAACCCCGAGCCCCGCCCGGGCCCGGCCTTGCGGCCACCGGAGCTGCCGGCCGAGCCGGCCGACGCCGACGAACCGGCCACGCCGTCAGCACCTTCACCGACAGCACCGGCTGAGCCCCCAGCGACAGGCAGCAGGACCGCGTCGGACGCACCAGCAGGCGCATCGCCCCCGACGGGGCGGCGGGTCGTGGTGGGTCTGGCGGAGGACCGAGGAACGAGGTCCTCGGGTAGGCCCGCCG
>NZ_JBHXBO010000109.1:0-13821 GCF_042726775.1 Oerskovia sp. NPDC060287 | reverse complement strand
CCGCTGGAGCCCTTCGGTCCCGGCGCTGGCGAGGCGGTCCGGCGCACCGACGGGTTCCCGCACACCGCCGACATCATGATCAACTCCGTCCTGCGTCCCGGGTCGGCTCGGCCTTGGGCCCGGCTGGCCCCGGCTGGCCCCGGCTGGGCCGGGTTGCGCAGCGCCTCAGACGAGCGTCGCCTCGGCGGCCCGCTCGATCACGGCGCGCAGGTCGCCCGACGCGGCGAACCACGCCCGCTGGCGTCCCGCACCACCGCCCGTCGACCACAGCCGTCCGAGGAGCTCGGTCACGGCGTCGAGGTCGCCCGCGTCGACGAGCGCCTCGCGCACGTGGGCGACGAGCTGCCCCACGACGTCGTGCGCGGTCGCGGGCCTCCACGTGAGCGGCGAGACGAGGTCTCCGGCGATCCCGGAGCGCCCGGCCCGCCAGGACGCGGTGCGCAGGAGCTCGGGGTGCAGCATGGGCGCCGCCAGGCCCGCGTCCGCCTCGCGGGCCGCGGTCTCCACGAGCCCGCGGGCCAGGGCCGCGAGCAGGGTCGCGGTGTCCGCGTCGAGGCACACGTCCGCGACGCGGATCTCGACCGTCGGGTAGGACGCCGAGAGCCGGGCGTCGAAGTAGATCATCGCGGTGTCGAGGATGGTCCCGGTGCCGACCAGCGCGTCGACCGTGGCGCGGTACGCCTCGGGCGTGCCGAACGAGGGCGCGGGGCCCGCCGTCGGCCACCGCGACCACACCTGGGAGCGGAAGCTCGCGTACCCGCTGTCCTCGCCCTGCCAGTAGGGCGAGTTGGCGCTCAGGGCGAGCAGCGGGGCGAGCCAGGGGCCGATCCGGTCGAGGACCGCGACGCCCTCTGCGTCCGAGCCGACCGCGACGTGGACGTGGCAGCCGCCCGTGAGCTGCTCGCGTGCCGTGAGGCCGAACGCGGCGCGCGCCTCGAGGTAGCGGAGCTTCCCGACGGTCGTGGGGGACACGGGCACGGGTGAGGTGCCGAGCGCGACGATGCGCGCGTCGCGCTGCTCGGCGGCCTTGTTGGCCCGCGCGCGCCCGTCGCGGATCTCCTGGGCGAGGTCCGACAGGTCGGCGCACGGGTGGGTGCCGGTCTCGAGCTGTTCCTCCATGAGCTCGAGCTCGAGCTCCCCGCCGGGAGCGTCGCCGGGCCGGTCCGGCCCCGAGCCGCCCGATGCTCCGAGCCCCGCCTGGGTGGGCTCGCTCGTGCTCGCGGCCTCGATGACCTCGGCGGCGACGGCGGTCGGGACGCCGTCCGGTCCGATGAGGAGGAACTCCTCCTCGACTCCCATGGTTCGCATCGAGGCAGTCTCACACGCGCCGGGGTCTCCTCGCACGCAGGGAGCCCGACGGCGTCGCGCGCCCTGGCCGGGAGGGTGACGGTGCCGCGCGGGGGAGGGCCGGGCGCCGATTCCGAGAATGGTCGGTGCGGAAATGCCGCGTCGGTGTTCTCTCCGTATCGTGGGTGCTCGTGGCGAGGTGGCGGAAGAAAGTGCTCGAGGTGCATTCCGCAAGGGACTTTGGTCCCGAGTAGTCACTGGTCGAACGCCCAAGGAAGGGTCATGTGAAGACTGTCACAAGCGGGAATGTCGGGCCCTGGAGAGGTGTTCCAGCAGACAGAAAGGTTGCAATCCCGCCGTTTCGCGGGGCGTGGCCCAGTGTCCGACGGTTCACCCTGTGAGCCAGGTGACAGCGTCTTGACCACCCCCGGACCCTCTCGGGGTCGTAGCCTGAAAGGGCGAAGGAGAACGGCAGGACGGCACGGATTTCCCGCGTCGACCAAGGTCTTTACCCCCGCCGCGCAGGCTGCGCGGCGTGGACGTCGAGGAGAGTGATATGACCAGCATTTCCGAGGCTCGCAGCACCACTGGCGGCCAGGACGACGCGACCGTCCCCGCTTGGGCCGGCTTCACCGCGGGTCCCTGGCAGGACACGGTCGACGTGCGCGACTTCATCCAGCGCAACTACACCCCGTACGAGGGTGACGACTCCTTCCTCGCCGGGCCCACGGAGCGCACCACAGGCATCTGGGCCAAGCTCTCCGAGATGTTCCCCGCCGAGCGCGAGAAGGGCATCTACGACGTCGACCCGCACACGCCCGCGGGCATCACGGCCCACGCGCCCGGGTACATCGACAAGGACGCCGAGGTCATCGTCGGCCTCCAGACCGACGCCCCGCTCAAGCGCGCGATCATGCCGAACGGCGGATGGCGCATGGTCGAGGGTGCGCTCGAGACCTACGGCTACCCGGTCGACCAGGAGCTCAAGAAGGTCTTCAGCGAGTACCGCAAGACCCACAACCAGGGCGTGTTCGACGTCTACCCGCCCAACGTCCGTGCCGCCCGCAGCTCGCACATCATCACGGGCCTGCCCGACGCCTACGGCCGCGGCCGCATCATCGGCGACTACCGCCGCGTCGCGCTCTACGGGGTCGACCAGCTCGTCGCCGCCAAGAAGCTCGACAAGCTCGACCTCGACACGCAGCCGTTCAGCGAGAAGATCGTGCGCGAGCGCGAGGAGCACGCGGAGCAGATCCGTGCGCTCGGCGAGCTCAAGGCCATGGCCGCCTCGTACGGCTACGACATCTCCGGCCCGGCCACGAACGCCCGCGAGGCCGTCCAGTGGCTCTACTTCGGCTACCTCGCCGCGGTCAAGGAGCAGAACGGCGCCGCGATGTCGCTGGGCCGCACCTCGACCTTCCTCGACGTGTACCTCGAGCGCGACCTGGCGAACGGTGTCATCACCGAGGAGCAGGCGCAGGAGATCATCGACGACTTCGTCATCAAGCTGCGGATCGTGCGCTTCCTGCGCACCCCCGAGTACGACTCCCTGTTCTCGGGCGACCCGACGTGGGTCACCGAGACCATCGGTGGCATGGGCGACGACGGTCGTCCGCTCGTCACCAAGAACTCGTTCCGCTTCCTGCAGACGCTCTACAACCTGGGTCCGGCCCCCGAGCCCAACATGACGGTCTTCTGGAGCCCGCGCCTGCCCCAGGGCTTCAAGGACTTCTGCGCCAAGGTCTCGATCGACACCTCGGCCGTCCAGTACGAGTCGGACGAGCAGATCCGCCCGGCCTGGGGTGACGACGCCGCGATCGCCTGCTGCGTCTCGCCCATGGCGGTCGGCAAGCAGATGCAGTTCTTCGGTGCCCGCGTGAACCTGGCCAAGACGCTCCTGTACGCGATCAACGGCGGCAAGGACGAGGTCACGGGCAAGCAGGTCTCGCCCGTCGTGGCCCCCGTGCCCGAGGGCCAGCCGCTCGACTACGACGACGTCCGTGCCCGCTTCGACAAGACCATGGACTGGCTCGCCGAGACCTACGTCGAGGCGCTCAACTGCATCCACTGGTCGCACGACAAGTACGCGTACGAGCGTCTCGAGATGGCCCTCCACGACAAGGAGGTGCTGCGGACCATGGCCTGCGGTATCGCCGGCCTCGCGGTCGCGGCGGACTCGCTGTCGGCCATCAAGTACGCGAAGGTCACGCCCGTCTTCGACGAGCGCGGCATCGTCGTGGACTACGTGACCGAGGGTGAGTACCCCGCCTACGGCAACGACGACGACCGGGTCGACGCGATCGCGGTCGAGCTCGTCGAGTCGTTCATGGCGAAGATCCGCTCGCACAAGATGTACCGCGACGCGCTGCCCACGCAGTCCGTCCTGACCATCACGTCGAACGTCGTCTACGGCAAGGCCACGGGCAACACGCCCGACGGTCGTCGTGCGGGCGAGCCGTTCTCCCCGGGTGCCAACCCGATGAACGGCCGTGACACGCACGGCATGCTCGCCTCGGCCCTGTCGGTCGCGAAGCTGCCGTACAACGAGGCGCAGGACGGCATCTCGCTGACCAACACGGTCGTCCCCAGCGGCCTGGGCCGCACCCGGGACGAGCAGGTCGCGAACCTCGCGGGTCTGCTCGACGCGTCGGTCGGTGGCGACGGCTACCACATGAACGTCAACGTGCTGGTGAAGGAGACCCTCGAGGACGCCATGGAGCACCCCGAGAACTACCCTCAGCTCACGATCCGTGTCTCCGGGTACGCCGTGAACTTCGTCCGGCTGACCCGCGAGCAGCAGCTCGACGTCCTCTCGCGGACCTTCCACGGCGCTCTCTGAGCGCAGAACGGCGGAACCATCATGACGACTCTCTCGACGCCCGCAGCCGGCCAGGTGCCCGCGCGTGCCGCCGCCCGCTACGGGGTCGACGGGGTCGCCTCGGCTCCGCTGCCGTGGCGGACCTCCGGTGACGCCCTGGGCCACGACAGTGACCTGGACGCACCGGAGGCCCCCCGCCGCCGGACGGGGGCCGGGGTCTCCGGCCTCTCGACGTCGGAGGACCTCGACCGGCACGACAAGCTCGCGATGATGCGCTCGGGCGAGCTCGGCTCGGTCCACTCGTGGGAGCTCGTGACCGCGGTGGACGGTCCGGGCACGCGCCTGACGGTCTTCCTCAACGGGTGCCCGTTGCGCTGCCTGTACTGCCACAACCCCGACACGCTGCAGATGAAGGACGGCGAGCCGGTCACGGCCGACGAGCTGCTGGCCCGCGTCAAGCGGTACCTGCCGGTCTTCCGTGCCACCAAGGGCGGGCTGACCCTCTCGGGCGGCGAGGTGCTCATGCAGCCCGCGTTCGCCGCGCGCATCCTGGCGGGCGCCAAGGAGATGGGCGTGCACACCACGCTCGACACCTCGGGCTTCCTCGGGGCGAACCTGAGCGACGAGATGCTCGCGAACACCGACCTGGTGCTCCTCGACGTCAAGTCGGGCGACCCCGCGACCTACGAGAAGGTCACGGGTCGTGCGCTCGAGCCCACCCTGAAGTTCGGGCGACGGCTCGCCGAGTCGGGCCTGCCCGGCGGTGTCACGGCCGAGCACCCGGTCGAGGTCTGGATCCGCTACGTGCTGGTCCCCGGACTGACCGACCAGGCCGAGCACGTCGACGTCGTCGCGGACTACGCGGCCTCGCTCAACGAGATCCGGCCCGGCACGGTCACGCGCGTCGAGGTCCTGCCCTTCCACCAGATGGGCCGGGACAAGTGGGAGACGCTCGGGCGCGAGTACGAGCTCAACGACACCCCCGCTCCCGACGTCGAGCTGGTCGACCGCGTGCGCGACCAGTTCCGTGCGAAGGGCCTCACGGTCTACTGACCGTCCCGCCCCCGAGACGTGAGCTGCGGCCCCTGGATCCTGTGATCCGGGGGCCGCTTCTCATGCCCCGGTGAGCACCGAGGTCAGCCACGGCCCCAGCACCGGCAGCACCGCGTCGGGCTGCATGGCCCGGGTGTGGTCGAGCCGGTCGAGCAGCTCCACGTCCCAGCCCGCGGCGCGCAGCTCGTCGGCGTGCGCGGCGAGCGCGCCGCCGATGCTCACGTGCACCCCGCCCCACCTCTCGCCGTACTCGATCTCGTCGGCCGTCCCGGCGAACGCGAGGCGAGGGCACGTCACGCGGTCCAGGACGCGTCGGTCGTCGAACCCCTCGAGCGCCTCGTAGAGCCTCACGAACTGGCGTGTCTGCTCCTCGCCGAGCGTCATGTCGAAGCTCTCCCAGTCGAAGTCCTCGGGGTCCGTCGCCGCGTCGCCCCCTGCACGGGGTGCGGTGTCCGTCTCCCGCGCTCGCTCCTCCTGCCCGACGACGTCGCTCGCCTCACGCTCCGCCGTCGGGCCGGCTGGGGGCTCGGTAGGGGGCGCCGCGGGCGAGGCGGACGTCATGCCGTGCGTCGCACGCGTGACCGCGAGCATGCCCGCGTACGGTCCGTCGAGGGGCGGGAAGCCGCCCATGGCCAAGGCCGTCAGACGGTCCGTGCGCAGCGCGAGCCACGAGTAGCCGTAGTACGCGAAGGTCTCGGCCCCCGCGGCGTCGGCGATCGCGAGCAGGTCGGCCGTGACGTTCTCCGGGGTCAGCGTGCCGGCCGCCGGGCGGGCCATGCGGTGACCCTCGTAGTCTGCCGCGACCACGCGGAAGGTGGGGGAGAGCGCGTCGATCAGCGTCCGGCCGAGTGCAGGGTCGACACCCCACTTCCTGAGCTCGTCGGCCGCGGGGCCCGTGGCCGGGACGGGGTTGACCGGGAGCACGACCGCCGGGCCCGTGCCGGTGACCTCGACAGTGAGGGAGCTGCCGTCGTGGAGTGTCGCGGTGGTCTCGCGGGAGGTACGGGCGCTCGGTCCGAGGGGCATGGCGGGAATCCTTCCGATGCTGCGCCGAGGTGGACGTCCACGCTATCGCGGACGCGACGAGCCCGACCGACCGGGGCCACTCCGCGCCGGCACGCCGCATCGGACCTACCGTGGGAGGCATGGAGCAACCACCGCAGACGCCCCTGACCCCACTCGACGAGGACTGGACGCGGGCGCTCGCGGTCGTCGCCCATCCCGACGACATGGAGTTCGGCGCGGCCGCCGCGGTCGCGCGGTGGACCGGGCAGGGCAAGACCGTGGTCTACGTCATGGTCACGAGCGGCGAGGCCGGGATCGACGGGCTCGCCCCCGACGAGGCACGCGGGGTGCGCGAGGCCGAGCAGGTGGCGTCGGCAGCGATCGTCGGCGTCGACGAGGTCGAGTTCCTGGGCCTGCCCGACGGCGTGCTCGAGTACGGCCTGCCGCTGCGGGCGGCCGTCGCGGCGGCGATCCGGCGGCACCGCCCGGAGGTCGTCATCACGGGCAACTACCGCGAGACCTTCCCGGGCGGGATGCTCAACCAGGCGGACCACATCGCCACGGGCCGCGCGGTCGTCGACGCGGTGCGCGACGCAGGCAACCGCTGGGTCTTCCACGACCAGGTCGAGGCGGGCCTGGAGCCGTGGGGAGGCGTACGGCAGGTCTGGGTCGCCGGATCCCCCGACGCGGCCCACGGCGTCGACGTGACCGGGACGTTCGAGGCGGGCGTCGCCTCGCTCCGGGCGCACGCCGCCTACATCGCCGGTCTCGGGTGGGAGCACTTCGACCCGTCCGAGTTCCTCGCGACCATGAGCCGGGCAGGCGGGACGCGCATGGGCGTCGAGCACGCCACGTCGTTCGAGGTGCTGAGGATGGGCTGGGACGACTAGCCCCGCACCTCGCCCGGGTGAGTCGCGCGCGCGGTTCGACAGGAGCGCCGCGACCATCTGCCCTACCGTGTGTGAGGGGTACCTGCCCCAGCCGGTCACGGGAAAGGCAGTGCGATGAGCGACGCTGCGCAGGTTGGTGGGAAGGTCGGGGCCAGAGCGGGCGGGGTCCTCGCGGCCACGTGCATCTCGACGCTGGTGGTGAACGCGAACACGTCGGCGGTCAGCATCCTGCTCCCGGCGATCTCCGCGGACACCGGGACGTCCGTCACCACGCTGCAGTGGGCGGTGACCGGGTACTCGCTGGTCGGTGCGGCGGTCATCGTCACGTCGGGCTCGTTGGGTGACGTGTTCGGCCGGCGCCGGGTCTTCCAGCTGGGGCTGCTGCTGTTCGTGGTGTCCTGCGTGATGATCGCGCTGGCCGGGTCCGGGGGCATGGTCATCGCCGGCCGCGTCATCCAGGGAGCGGCGGGGGCGACCATCCTCGCTTGTGGGCTCAGCCTCCTCTCGGTCGCGAACTCGGGCGACGCCCAGCTCCGGGCCGTCTCCCTGTGGGGAGCCGCGGCTGCCGTGGGGGCCGCGGCCGGTCCGTTGGTGGGCGGGCTGCTCGTCGACGCGACCGGATGGCAGGGGTTGTTCTGGATCGACGCGGGGATCGCGGTCCTCTGCATGGTCCTGACGGCGTTGACGGTCGCGGAGTCGAGGGACCCCGACAGGCCGCGGACGATCGACTACGCGGGCACGGTCCTGATCGCCCTGACCCTCACACCCCTCATCCTCGGCGTGACCAAGAGCGGCGACTGGGGCTGGATCTCGCTCGCCACGCTGGGCTGCTTCGCGATCTCGATCGGGGCTGCGGTCGGGTTCGTCGTCGTCGAGGGTCGGGTGGCCGTCCCGCTCGTGGACCTCGCGCTCCTGCGCAACCGCGTCCTGGTGGGTTCGACCATCGCGATCCTGATCGGTGCGGGCACGATCAACGGGCTCATGTACCTGTTGAGCCTGTACTTCCAGGACCCCGCCACCCTGGGCTTCACCCCGCTCCAGGCGGGGCTCGCGACGCTCCCGGCGACCGTGGGGCTCGTGGTGATCGCCCCGCTCGTGCCGCGGCTCGCGGCGCGGATCGGCGGTCGGCAGACGATCGGCTTCGGCTTCGCCCTGACGACGGCCGGGTTCGTGATCGTGGGCTTCGTCGACTCGGCGTGGGCGTACACCGCGTTCCTGCTGCCGCTGGTCGCGATCGCGGTGGGCATGGGCCTGTCAAACGGCCCTGCGTCGGCCGCGGCCACGGCCGCTGTGCCCGAGAACCAGGTCGGCGGGGCCTCGGGCATCTCCAACATGGCCAGGTACGTCGGGGCCGCGGTCGCGACGGCGCTGGCCGCCACCATCTACGGGAACGCGATCGCGACGCAGACGGCCGCGGGGGCCGCACAGAGCGACGCCCTGGCCTCCGGGCTGGCGGCTGCCGCGTGGATGATGGCGATCTTCAGCTTCCTCGGCGTGCTCATGGCCTTCGTGATCGGCCGCCACCGCGCGACGAAGGGGACGCTCGACGACGCCGCTGCGGCGGCGGCTGCCGTCTCCTTCACCCTGCCGACCTCGGCCACGGCCGGGCAGACCAGCCCAGACCGGGGCTGAACGGCAGATATCGCCCCTCGACGGCGGGCACGGTTCACGCGATCTGGATGAGGTGCCCCGGGTTCCGCGGGCTGCACACTCGAACAAAGGCCTGACCGACGACGTCGACGGAGGCACTCATGACCATGCAAGCCCTGCTCCTGGACGCGCGATGAGCGCCGCCGACGTCCCGGCCGACCTCCCCGTCGACGGGGCAGCGGCGGTCCCGGCCGCCCGCACCCGCGCGACGAGCACCCAGTGGATCTCGTGGGTCGCGCTGGCGATGATGACGACCAGCTCGGTCGCGAGCCTGCGCGCCGCGCCGACCATGGCCGTCTACGGCCTGGCCTGCGTGTTCCTGTACCTGCTGCCCGCGGTCGTCTTCCTGCTGCCCACCTCGCTGGTCTCGGCCGAGCTCGCCTCGGGGTGGACCGGCGGCATCTACAAGTGGGTCTCGGAGGGCATCTCCAAGCCCATGGGCTTCCTCGCGGTGTGGTGCCAGTTCGCCATGACGATCTTCTACTACCCGAGCCTGCTGGGGTTCGTCGCGAGCACGCTCGCCTACGTCATCAACCCCGCGCTCGCCAGCAGCGGGGTGTGGACGGCCGCCGTGATCATCGTCGTGTACTGGTCCGGCGTGTGGGTCTCCTCGCGCGGGACCAAGGGGGTCGCGGGTCTCGCGAGCGGAGGGCTCATCATCGGGACCCTGATCCCGGGGGTCGTCCTGGTGACGCTCGGCGTCGTCTTCCTCGGTCAGGGGAACGAGTCCGCGGCGCCCATGACGGCCGACAACCTGCTGCCGGCCTGGGCCGGGCTCTCGAGCCTCGTCCTCATCGTCAACAACTTCCTGTCCTACTCCGGGATGGAGATGAACGCGGTCCACGTGTCGTCGCTGAAGAACCCCGGGAAGCAGTTCCCGAAGTCGATGTTCCTCGCGATGGGCATGGTGCTGGCGATCTTCATCCTCCCCGCGCTGGCGATCAGCTGGATCGTGCCCGCCGAGGAGCTCTCGCTCACGGCCGGGGTGATGCAGGCCTTCGACGCGGTGTTCGCCAACTTCGGATGGCAGTGGCTGACCCCGATCGTCGGGATCATGCTGGTCACGGCGTCGCTCGGTGGCATGCTCACCTGGCTGGCCGGTCCCTCCAAGGGGCTGCTGCTGATCTCCCGTCAGGAGGGGTACCTGCCACCGTTCCTGCAGCGGCTCAACAAGAACGGTGTCCAGCAGAACATCCTGGTGGTCCAGGGGATCGTGACCACCGTGATCGGCCTCGCCTACGCGCTGATCCCCGACGTCTCGAGCGCCTACTGGATCTTCTCGGTCATCACGACGCAGGTGTACCTGATCATGTACCTGCTGATGTTCGTGGCGGCGACCAGGCTGCGCCGCAGGCAGCCCGACCACCCGCGGGGGTTCCGGGCGCCGATGCTCGTCAGCATGTGCGGGGTCGGCTTCGCGGCCTCCTTGGCGGCGCTGCTGGTCGGGTTCATCCCGCCGTCGCAGTTCTCCTCGGGCAGCCCGCTGGTCTACTTCCTCATCGTGGGCGGCGGGGCCCTGGGCCTGGGCCTGTTCGTGCCCTTCCTGTTCTACCGGTTCCGCAAGCCGTCCTGGAAGCAGGCGGAGTCGACGGAGGTGGCGTCGTGAGCACCCCGGCAGAGAGCCAGCCGCGACACGAACGTCGGTGGATCTACATCGGCGCGTGCGTGATCCTGATCGCCCTGGGCGTCTGGGCCGTGCTCGCGTTCAGCGTCGTCCGGGAGACGGCGCGCGCGGACGAGAAGGCCGACCAGCTGATCGCCGCGCTCGAGGAAGCCGGGGCACGGACCCCCGACAAGGACCAGGTCGTGCGGGTCCTCGGCGAGGACGGCGGAGCGGCCTGCGCGAACCCCAACGAGGCGCTCAGCCGGGCGACTCTCCTCGCGCAGCTCGCGAACGGGGCCACCGGCCCCGGGGCCAGGCCCGTCGTCGCCGACAGCCGCGTGGTCCAGGGGCAGCTGCTCATCATCGAGATCTACTGCCCCGAGGAGCTCGACGAGTTCCGGGCGTTCGTCGAGGACCTCAAGACCGACGAGGTGGCGGGGACCTGACACGCTCCACGGCGTCCGCGAGCCGCAGGTCGGCGATCCCGCCGGGTGCCGGTCAGGCGCCGCCGTCGCCCCAGGGCGCGTCGACCGGCGCGTCCTGCACGTCGAAGTCCCGCACCTCGTCGTCCGTGACGATCCCCTGGGCGACCGTCGGGCCCGTCCCCGCCACGACCGGGGCCCCGCCCAGCCAGCGTGCCTGCTCGGCCGCGACGATCGTCTGCGCGAGCCGTGCCTCCGACACGTCGACCGCGCCCGGTAGCGCGTCGGCCAGGACGCTGCGCCGCGCGTAGGCGTCGAACAACCGGGCCTTGGTGCCGAGGATCTCGACCATGCGCTCGTCGACCGTGTCGGCGACGAGCAGCCGGTGGACCTGCACCGTGCGGACCTGACCCATGCGGTGGGCGCGTGCGACGGCCTGCGCCTCGGTCGTGGGCTTGACCTGCGGCTCGCACAGGATCACGACGGAAGCGGCCTGGAGGTTGACCCCGACCCCGCCCACCTCGATCTGGCTCACGAGCGCCCGGGGCACGGGCGAGGCCGTGAACTCGTCGAGGATCGTCTGGCGGTTCGTGGCGCTCACCGAGCCCGTGAGCGGTCCGGCGGCGAGGTCGCCCAGCGCGCGCACCACGAGGTCGACGACGTCGCGGAAGTACGTGAACACGACGACCTTGCGGCCGTTCCCCGTGGCCTCCTCGACGAGCTCGACGAGCCGGCGCACCTTGGCCGAGTCCTCGGGGTGGTCGACGGCGTACGCGGCCCGGCGCATGGCCATGAAGCTGCCCTCGCGCACCGCGTCGCGGTAGGCGGCGCCGTCGGCCGGGCCGAACGTCTCCCACTCCTCGACCTGCAGCAGCTCGGGCAGCTCCTCGAGCACGTCCTCCTGGTTGCGCCGGAGGTAGACGGGGGCCACGGCGAGCCGGAACCTCTCGGCCCCCGCGGCGCCGTGCGCGGCGCTGACCTGCTCGGCGACGTCGGGCTGGAGGTAGGCCACGAGGCGTCGGAACTCCTCGACGCGGTTCTCCATGACCGTGCCGGTCAGGAACAGCACGCGCTCGGTCCGTCCGGCCCAGGCGGCTACGGCCTGCGACCTCTTGGCCTCGGGGTTCTTGACGTAGTGCGCCTCGTCGACCACGAGCAGCGCGGGCGCGGGCAGGTCGAGCGGGAGGAGCCCGACCTGCTCGAACGTCGTCACGGCCACGCCGCCCTCGCGCGCCCACTGCGCGGCCTCCTCGGCACGCTCGGGGCCGTGGACGTCGAGCGAGCGCAGCGTGGAGTGCCGCCCGACCTCGCGCACCCAGCTCGTCATGACGCTCGCGGGGCACACGACGAGGAAGTGCGTCGCCCCGCCCGCGGCGAGGTGCGCCATCGCGGCGATGGCCTGCACGGTCTTGCCGAGCCCCATCTCGTCGCCCAGGATCGTGCGCCGTTGCGCGAGCGCGTAGCGCGCCCCGAACACCTGGTACCCGCGCAGCGAGGCGGTCAGGAGCGACTGGTCGAGCGGCTGGTCGTCCACGCGGGCCAGGAGCTCGGGCGGCAGGTGGCCCTCGGTCGCCTGGAGGTCGCGCCCGATGGCCACGACGTCGTCGAGCAGCGCGTAGTACGTCGCCGAGCGCGCCCGGAAGTCGGTCCACGCCTCGAAGGCGTCGACCGGGGCGGTGTCGAGGGCGGCGACGCGCCCGGCGGCCGCGACGGCCCCGGACCGTTCGGCGTCCTGGGCGAGCCGGGCGAGCTCGTGCACGGCGTCCGCTGCCCGACGGCGTCGCGCGGGCAGCGAGAAGAAGGACCGGACCGCTCGGGTCGCCTCCTGGGCCGCGACCCGGTGCTCCGAGTGCCCCTCGATGAACGTGACGACCACCTGCCGGTGGACCGTGGCGGCCGTGCGCGCGGCGTCGAGCCCCGCGAGCGCCTGGACGAGGCCGGTCGTGAACGGGTCGCCCGGGGCGTCGTCGATCCGGAACCGCAGGGTCTCCTGGACGGCCTGGGCGATCTGGGCTGCGGCAGCGAGGCAGTGCGTCGCGGTCTGCGGCCCGATCCCGGGGAGACGTTCGAGTCCGGCGGGTCCCGCACGGAGCACGTCGCCCACGGTCGTGACGCCCCCGTCGACCAGGCGGCCCACGCGCAGTCGTTCGCCGCTGACCTCGCGCAGGCGTTCGACCCCGATCGCCGAGAGCTCGCCCAGGACCTTGTCCTGCTGGCTCGACCCGAACGCGGTGCGCACGTGCTCGCGGAACCGGGCAGGCGCCCCGGTGAGTCCCGAGAGCAGCGCGGCGACCTCGTCGGCCCGCGCGACGACCTCGCGGGCCTGCTCGGGCGTGGGGCGGGGAGCGTCGGGCGCGGTCATCGGGCGGAGCTCCTGGGGACGTCGGCGGGGGAGCACGGTCGCTGAGCGAGGACCGGCGGCCGTGATGCCAGGGATCGACGGCCCCGTGACGTTATCACCGGGTGTCCGCGCGCGGGGCGCTCTCGGTCCTTGCTGGGTTCGGCCTGGCCCGGCCCTGGCCCGGCGTCACCGGCCGCGCGACGTTGCGCCGGGGGTGGCGGGCGCGGTCTCGGGGAGGGGGGAGACCTGACCCGGGGCGAGCGCCAGGCGGTAGTCTCCGGTCGTCGCATCGTCCGCGAGCGGGTCCGCTACCGGCGGCCCGGGCCGGTTGCGCGTGACCTGAGCAGTCGGAGAAAGAGGTGCGAGGCATGGCAGACCGTCGTCCGGGACAGCGGGAGGACCGTGAACAGGATGTGGGGTCCGGTGGCTGAGGACCGGGTCGTGATCACGGTCGACGACGAGGTCGACGCGGCCTACATCGCGCTCCAGCACATCGGGGAGGGGCAGGCGGTCCGGCAGATCGTCGTCGACGACGCTCGCCTGAGCGGCGAGGTGGTCCTCGACCTCGACCGGAGGGGACGCCTGCTGGGCATCGAGCTGATCGGGTACCGCAGCCTCCTGGAGGGCGACGACGCCGAGACCGCCCTGTAGAGCGGCCGTCCGCCCCAGGGGAGCGGACGGCTCAGCGCAGCACGGCCACGTGGTGGCCGGCACGGCAGACCCGAGGGTGGTCGGCCCGCTCCGAGGAGCTG
>NZ_JBHXBO010000108.1:0-14056 GCF_042726775.1 Oerskovia sp. NPDC060287 | reverse complement strand
CCCGTCCACAGTCCTGTGGACGGGGCCTCGTGCGTTCCCGGACGCTGGGGGTCCGCCTCGTCGGCGGGACGCGATCGATCCCGGAGTCCCCGGCGATCAGCCGACCGCGGGGGCGATCTCCGGCAGGCAGCGCACCAGCTCGTCCGTCGTGTAGAACGGTGACCCTTCGGCGACCGGTACGCAGGGTTCGGCGAGCGTCACCTCGTGCTCGTTGTAGAGCACGCGGGTGACGGTCTGCCCGGACGCGTCGGCGAACGTGTCCCACTGGACGTTCGCCGCCATGGGGGTGACCTCTTCTCCACGCCACGGGTTGGTGTCGTAGGTGAAGAGGTCTCCCTCTGCCTGCTTGACCTCGCTGCCCGGGAGCCGCAGGAGCGCAGCGAACGGGATGATCTCCTCGGCGTGCGCGAACCGGAAGACGGCACCAGGGGATCCCTGTGCGGCCCCGTCCGTGAGCGTCGTCAGGAAGTCGTCCAGCAGGACGTCCGCCATCCGGTACGTCACGTCCTCGCCCTCGAAGCCCGGGCCCTTCTCGTAGAAGTCCGCGGCGTCGTTGAGGTAGGTGAACCACTCGGCGTCCTCGGCCGTGACGAAGCGGCTCCAGTCGGTCGAGATCTCGTCCCCCATGCCCGAGGTGATGATGTAGGCGTTGTAGAGCATGTCGGCGGCGTCGACCTCGTCCTCGACCTGGGTCTCACCCTTGCCCCGGTCGGTGAAGGAGAAGTCGCCGTCCTCGAGGCGGTCCACGAACGCGGGGGAGTACAGGCGCTCGAGCATCCGGCGCGAGACCTCCTTGGTCTCCGGGAGCTCGTCGAGCTCGTCCGCCACGACGTCGAGGCGCGGGTCGGTGTCCTCGAACTCGAGGTACGCGGCGTCGGTGTCGTGGAAGTAGAGCGTCGCCGTGTCGATCTCGACCTCACCGACCATCCCTCCCGCCGTCGGGTTCTGCGCCGTCAGACCTTCGACGAAGTTGAGCGCGCTGTCCGTGGCGCGCTCCTTGCCCGAGGACGAGACCGAGATCGAGCCCTGCTCGTCGACGATGCGGTCGAAGAGCGACGGGAGCCTCGTGACGGTGCGCGCGCCGAGGTCCTGCTGCTCGCGGATCCCCCGGGCGCTCAGGTTGCCGTAGCCCACCGTCTCGTTCGCCTCGACGAGCTCGGTGAGCGCGTCGTGCAGCTCGGTGCCCAGGGCGGTGAGGCTGTCGCTCTCCTCGGCGGCCTCCCACACCTGCAGGCTGAGGTCGTCGTACTTCTTGGACGACAGGGCGCGCGACCCGTGGCGGGCGATCGACTGCGTGAGGACCGCCCCGTAGCCGGCGGGCGGCGAGGACAGCATGACGTCGCCGGGGACGGGGTAGGGGCTCTTGGAGCCGAGGCCGGGCAGGATCGTGTCGGGGTCGGCCGAGGTCGTGGGGGTGCTCGCGGCGCCTGCCGAGCCGTCGGAGTCGGCCGCGGCGCACCCCGAGAGGCCCAGGGTGAGAGCGATCGCCATGGCCGAGGGCACGGCGAGAGCCGCGCGAGAAAGTGCTGAGGTGCTGGTTCGTGGTGTCACGTCGACGGACGGTAGGTGGCTCCCATGAACGACCGGGGCGGCGCAGATGAACCGCAGGGGGTGCAGATGAACGGCGGACGACCGCGCCTCCCCGGACCAGATCGCCGTCGCCGGCCGGCTGTCCGTCCGCCGGGTCCTCGGGCTGCTCGCGACGCCGTGACATCCTGACCCGATGCGCGTCGAGCCGGTCAGTCCCGAGGTCCTCGTCGCCCGGGTCGCCGCGCTCGTCGCGGAGCGGCCGCGCGAAGCGGGCGCGGTGCGTGTCCTGGTCGACGGGCACCCCTCGACGCACCCGGAGGCGCTCGCCGACCAGCTCGTCGAACCCTTGCGCGTCGCGGGCCGCCCGACGGCGCGCGTCGCCGTCCGCGACTTCCTCCGGCCTGCGTCGGTGCGGCTCGAGCACGGGCACGAGGACCCGGACTCCCTGCTCGACGAGTGGATCGACGTCGGTGCGCTGAACCGGGAGGTGCTGTCCGCCGTCGGGCCTGCTGGGGAGGGGCGCTACCTGCCGAGCCTGCGCGACCCCGTGACGTCGCGCTCGACGCGCGCCGACTACGTCGAGGCGCCCCCGGGACTGGTCGTGCTGCTCGACGGTTCGCTGTCGGTCGGGCGCGGGCTCGACGTCGACGTGACCGTCCACCTCGCGCTCCAGGACGCGACGGTCGCGCGACGCACGCCGCCCGCGGACGCCTGGACGCTTCCCGCGTACGCGCGGTACCGGGCGGAGACGGCGCCCGAGCGGGTCGCGGACGTGGTCGTGCGCGTCGACGACGCGCGCCGCCCCGCGTGGGTCACGCGGGCGTGAGCCGTCCTGCGGAGGGGGAGCCGCGCCGTCGGGCAGGAACCTCGCACGGCCCGACGGCGTCACGCACCCCGCGCGCGAGCGTCCGGTAGGGTCTGCGCAGCGTCGCGTGCCGGTGGCAGACCGTGTCAGGCATGGAGGCGCCGGACACGAAGGAGCCCGACGATGACCACGTCGACCCCTTCGCCCTCACGTGACTGAGGGCGACAAGCACCACCTCGCCGAGCCGCCGGAGACCGTCGAGACCGGTCTCCTCGAGACACCCCGGCTCGTCGCCTGGAGCCGCGAGCTGCGGGGCGTGCACGAGCGGCTGCGCGAGGCGCTGCGCGTGACCCGTGCCGCGCTCGAGGACGGCGAGCCCGCCGAACCCGCGACGCGTGACCTGCTGCTGTTCTGCCACGGCTTCTGCACCGCGCTGACGGGGCACCACGAGGGCGAGGACCGCGAGCTGTTCCCCGCGATCGCGGCCGCGCACCCCGAGCTGGTCGGGACGCTGCGGAACCTGAGGCAGGACCACTCGATGATCGCGCACCTGCTGGGCGGTCTGACGGCGGCGGTCGACCAGGCGGCGACGCCGGTCGAGCTCGAGCGTCACCTCGAGGGGGTCGCCGCGATCATGGAGTCCCACTTCCGGTACGAGGAACGCATGCTCCTGGCGGTGCTCGACACCCTGGTCCTCGACGCGGACGTGCGCGAGGTCCTGGGTCCGCTCTGAACGGTGGCAGTCCCCGGGCCGACCCGGGCCGGCCCGGTCTACCCCGGGGCCTCACCCGGCCCGGGGCCTCAGCCCTGGGCGACCGTGACGCGCCCGTTCGACGACCCCGCGACGAGGTGGTGCTCGCCGTCGGGGTCGTCCGGCACGGAGACGTCGGTGCCGCCCAGGTCCGTCGTCGCGCTGACCCGGTAGCTCCCCTCGGGGACCGTGAGGTGCACCGTGCCGTTGTCGGTCGTCGCGCTCACGTCCTGCGGGGTCGAGAGCGTGAGCTCGATCGACCCGTTGGACGTCTCGACGTCGACGCCCTCGGTGCCGCCCAGCCCGGTCCCGCTGATCTTCCCGTTCGAGGTCCGCGCGAGGACCTTGGCGTCGATCCCGGCGAGCGTGACGGACCCGTTGCTCGTCCGGACGTCGACCGCACCGGTCCGGTCCAGGTCGATGCTCCCGTGCGACGTCTCGCCCGTGACGGGCAGCCCCGCGGGCAGGTCCACGGTGTAGCTCGCCGAGCAGTGCCGCCCGCAGCCCGCGAGCACCAGGACGCCGTCCTCGACGCGGTGCGTGTCGTGCGCGGGGTACTCGCCCACGAAGTCGACGGTGCGTTCGATCGACAGGTCGGTCGCGGGGTCGGAGCCACGGAGCGTGACCGACCCCGCCTCGAGGTCGATGCGGACCGCCGTGATCCCTGCGTCCTCGGTGTAGGTGTCGGTGGCCGACGAGCGGGGTCCGAACCCGCACGCCCCGAGGGCGAGGGCCGCGACGGCGACGAGCCCTGCCGTGGCGAGTCGTCGGTGAGTGGCCTGCATGTCGTGCCCCTGTCGTCGAGCGTCGTGTCGGTCGGAGGCCGGCTGCCCGCCGGCGGGAGATCTGCTCGGTGGGCCCCACCCCCCAGCGGGGCCCACCAGGATCGAGGCTAGGCCGCCGGGCGCATCGAGGACATCGGGCATTCCCCCCATCTCCGGCTCGGGGTTCACCCCGAGAGCCGCGGAAAACCGGGCGAGACGGTCGGAGCGCCCGGGTCGGCGGCTGTACTGGGACGACCGTCCCGGCTCGACGCGCGCCCGAAACACCCCCGATGTACTCTCGCTCGGTAGGTAACCTTCCGACCTACTCATGTCCCAGGGGAACGACCGTCAACGGAGAGCGGTAGACATGCTTCTTGCAGGAGACCAACGACTGCTCCGGGAGATCAACGCCCGGGCCGTCCTCGATGTGCTCGACGCCCACGACACGCTCGGCAGACCCGAGATCGTCGCAGCCACGGGCCTGTCCAAGACCACCGTGGCCCACACGCTGCGCACGTTCGTCGAGCAGGGCGTCGTCGAGGAGGCGGGCCTCGACCACGAGCGCCGCGGCCCGGCGGCCACGCTCTACCGGGTCGACCCGGAGCACGGGTACGCGCTCGCGGTCGACATCGGCCACGTCCGCGTCCGGGTCGCGCTGATCGACCTCGTCGGACGGGTGCGTGCCCGCGCCGAGCAGCCGCTCTCGGCCAAGGACCCGGCGGCCCGCGCGAACGTCGTCGAGAAGCTCGCCGCCCACTGCGTCGCCGCGGTGAGCCACGACGCGGGGACCGCGTCCGTCGCGATCCGGTGCGCCGTCGTCGGGCTCCCCGCGATCGTGGACCTCGACCACGCCATGGTGCGCCGCGTCCCCGGCCTCGAGAAGGGTGGACCCTCGCTGCACGCCGCCCTCGAGGACGGCCTCGGCTGCCCCGTCCTGCTCGAGAACGACGTCAACCTCGCCGCGATCGCCGAGCAGCGCTCGGGGGCGGGCAAGGAGCTGAGCTCGTTCGTCCTGCTGCGCCTCGGGATCGGGGTCGGCGCCGGGATCGTCATCGACGGCAAGCTCTACCGCGGCGCGTCCGGCGGTGCCGGCGAGGTCGCGTTCATGCCTCAACCAGGCCGCGCGCTCGGCGCGGAGAGCATCGGCGCCGCGTCGCTCGCGACGTCCGCGCGGGACGCGGGCCTGCCCGCCGACCTGGCACCGCACGAGGTCCTCGACCTCGCGGCGTGCGGCGACGAGCGCGCGGTCGCGGTCGTCGAGGAGCTCTCGGGACGCCTCGCCGTGCTGATCGCCTCGATCTCGCTCCTGCTCGAGCCGCAGAAGATCTTCCTCGCGGGCGTGGCCGCCGAGGAAGCGGTCCTGCGGCGCGTCCAGGCGTACCTCGCGGACAGGGTCGGCATCCTGCCGATCGTCGTCGAGCCCAGCACGGTCGCGGCCGACGCGGTCCTGCTCGGCGCGGCCGCCCTCGCCCGGGACACGCTCCGCGACCAGGCCTTCTCGGCCGCGGTCCGCCACGCGGCCGAGTCGGGCGACGTGCCCGACGACGCCGCGCACCCCGACACCGACCCCACCTCCCAGGAACCCGACGATGCCCGCACCTTCTGACCTCGTCGCCCGGCTCGGCCTCCCGCCGGGCTCGCGGGCGCTCATCCTCAACGCCGACGACTTCGGGATGTGCCGGGCCGCGAACCGCGCGATCACCGAGCTCCTCGTCGACGGCCACCTGGACTCGACGACCCTCATGGTGCCGTGCCCGTGGGCCCCCGAGGCGCTCGCGTTCGCGGCGAGCCGCACCGACCTGGACCTCGGCGTCCACCTGGTGCTCACGAGCGAGTGGACGAGCTACCGCTGGCGCCCCCTGACGGGTGTCAGGACCACGCTCGTGGACGCGGCCGGGTACTTCCCGGTCGACTGCCGGACGGTCGAGGAGCAGGCGAGCGACGCGGACGTCGCGGCCGAGCTCGCCGCGCAGCTCGACGCGGCGCTCGCCGCGGGCATGGACGTCACGCACCTCGACAACCACATGGGGTCGGTCTACGGCGTGGAGACAGGGCGCACGTTCCTGCCGCAGGTCTTCGAGCTCGCTGCGCGCCACGGGTTGCCGTTCCGTCTCCCGCGCACGATCGGCGGCATGGGCATGCCCGACGCCTACCAGGAGGTGCTCGACCAGGCCACGGCCGCGGCCGACGCCGCGGGGGTCGTGATCCTCGACCACCTGCTGACGCACCCGTTCGAGCTGCTGGGTGAGGGCACCGCGGAGGAGGAGGACTACGCCTCGATGAAGGCCGCGTTCCTCGACCTGGTGCGCGCGACCGAGCCCGGGGTCACCGAGTTCTTCCTGCACCCCATGCTCGACGACGACGAGCTGGGCGACGTCGCGGACTTCGCGGTCGCCAAGCGCGGGTTCGAGCGCCGGCTCCTGGTCGACCCCGACGTCGCGGAGGTGCTCGCCGAGGAGGGGATCGTGCGCGTCGGCTGGCGCGACCTGCGTGACGTGCAACGTGGGCTCCCGCCCCGGGTGCGCGACGTCGCGGGCGCGCCGGCCGCACAGGTGGGCGACGTCGTCGGGGGTGCGCGATGAGCGCCCTGACCACGCTGCGCGACCGCCGTCTGACCGGGTTGCCCACGCGCGCCCAGACCCTCGCCTACGGTGCCTCGGCGTTCCCCGCGAACCTCATGGCGCAGACGTTCTCCGCGTTCGTCGTGTTCTTCTACGTGGACCACCTCAAGCTCCCCGCGGGCTGGGTCGCGGGCGCGATGGTCGCGCACGGCATCCTCAACGCGGTCCTCAACCCGCTCGTCGGGGCGGCCTCCGACCGTCACCGCACGCGCTGGGGCCGCCGCGTCCCGTGGATCGGCCTGGGGATCATCCCGCTCGTCGCGGCGTTCTCGCTCGTGTGGATGCCACCCGACCTGAGCGCCCAGGGCCTGCTGGTCTGGTTCCTCGTCGTGGTCGCGGTGTACGACGTCGCGTACGTCGTGGTCGTCCTCAACACGTCGGCGCTGTTCCCGGAGATCTTCCGCACGACGGCGGAGCGCGCCCGGGGCAACACGCCCCGCCAGATCTTCGGTCTGGTCGGGATGATCCTGGGGACCGCGGCCGCGCCGCTGCTCTACGGGTCGGCGCTCGGGTGGGTCGGCATGGCGCTCGTGCTCGGCGCCCTGTGCCTCGGGTTCTACCTGTGGTCGCTCGTCGGGATGATCGAGCGTCCCGTCGACGAGGCCGCGGTCAAGGCCCGCGAGGCCGCGCTGCCCCTCAAGGACCAGCTCCGGTACACGTTCGCGAACCGGGCGTTCGTGACCTACGTCCTGGGGTCGCTGCTGCTGCAGTCGACGACCGCGATCCTGCTGGCCTCGGTGCCGTTCTACGTGCGGTACGTGCTCGGCGGGGCGGAGGCCGACGCGACGCTCGTGCTCGCGCCCATCTTCGTGGTCGCGATCCCGGCGATCGTCGGCTGGTCGTGGGTCGTGCGCAAGGTCGGGCCCCGCAGCGCGCTGCTGTGGTCGGTCGCCGCGTACGGCGTGGCCGTGGGGCTCTTCATGGTCCCGGGGTCGCTGCCGGGGGCGATGGTCGTCGCGGGTCTCGTGGGCATCGGGGTCGCGGGGATGATGCAGCTCCTCGAGGTCGCGCTGGGCCAGGTGATCGACGACGACGAGCGGCGCACCGGGCTGCGCCGCGAGGGCATGTACTTCGGGGTCAACGGGTTCGTGGTGCGCGGGTCGGTCATCGTCCAGGCCGTGGTGATCGCGGTGGTCCTCACGACGTCCGGATACGACGCCGACCTGTCGGTCGCCGCCCAGCCCGAGACCGTGTCGACCGGCATCCGCGTGCTCATGGGCGGCGTGCCGTTCGTCGTGGCGGGGCTCGCGTGGCTCTGCTTCTGGGCGTACCCGCTGCGCGGGCAGGACGTGCCGCCGGCCGGGGGCACGGCGGCCGACGGCGACGAGCCGCGAGATGCCGAGGTGCTGAGCCGCTGAACCCGTGAGGCCCTGTCGGAGCCGCCCGGGCCACGACCCGGGCGGCTCCGGCGACCTGCCTTGCCCGTGTCGGTGGCCGGGTGTCTCATGGGTCTCGCTCGCTCCGGCAACCTGCTGGACCGACGACGGAGAGGACGACCCCGATGACGTGGTGGATCTGCCGGACGTGCGCCGTGGAGCACGCCGAACGGCCCGAGGTGTGCGCGATCTGTGCTGACGAGCGCCAGTGGGTGCCCGCGGCCGGCCAGGCGTGGACGACGCTCGACGAGCTCGCGGCCGAGGGCCACGAGGTCGCGGTGACCGAGCTCGAGCCCGACCTGTTCGCGCTCGCGGGGCACCCGGGCGTGGGGATCGGGCAGGAGTCCAAGATCGTGCGGACCCCGGCCGGGATGCTGCTGTGGGACCCGGTCGGGTACCTCGACGACGAGGCCGTGCGACGGGTCCGCGAGCTGGGCGACGTCGTGGCGGTCGTCGCGAGCCACCCGCACATGTTCGGCGTCCAGGTCGAGTGGAGCCGGGCCCTCGGGGGCGTGCCGGTCCTCGTCGCGGAGGCCGACGCAGGGTGGGTCGCCCGCCCCGACCCGGTGATCGAGACCTGGTCGGGGGACCGCGAGGTCCTGCCCGGCGTGACCCTGAGCCAGCCGGGTGGTCACTTCCCCGGCAGCGCGGTCGTCCACTGGGCCGCGGGAGCCGAGGGGCGCGGGGTCCTGCTCAGCGGGGACACGATCTTCGCCAACCCCGACCGGACGTCGGTGAGCTTCATGCGCAGCTACCCCAACCGGATCCCGTTGTCGGGGGCCGTCGTGGACAGGGTCGCGACCCACGTCGAGCGCTTCGCGTTCGACCGCCTCTACAACAACTTCGAGGGCGTGATCCCGGTCGATGCGCGCGCGGTCGTGCGCCGCTCGGCCGACCGGCACGCGGCCTGGGTGCGCGGGGACTTCGACCACCTCACGTGATGGGGCCGGTGCGTGCCGACGGGACCGGGGACCCTGGACAGGGCCGGTGCCCCCCGCGAGGATGACCGCGTGAGCCACCCCGCGCTGGACCCCGCGATCCTCGACTTCTACTCCGACCGCTACCAGGAGGACGCGCGGCTCCACCGCACGGCCCACGGTCGCCTCGAGCTGCTGCGCACGCGCGAGCTCCTCGAGCGGTTCCTCCCGGTGGCCCCGGCGCGCGTCGTCGACGTCGGTGGGGCCACGGGCGTGCACGCGCGCTGGTTGGTCGAGGCCGGCCACACGGTCGACCTGATCGACCCCGTGCCCTCGCACGTGGCCCAGGCGGGCGAGATCCCGGGTGTCCGGGCGCAGGTCGGCGACGCGCGGGCCCTGCCCTTCGACGACGCGTCGGCCGACGTGGTGCTCGTCCTCGGGCCGCTCTACCACCTGACCGAGGGCCCCGACCGGGTGCTCGCGCTGCGGGAGGCGGCGCGCGTCGCGCGGCCCGGGGGCCTCGTGGTCGCGGCGGCCATCAGCCGCTACGCGGGCCTGCTCGAGCTCGCGGCCCTGGGGGAGGTCTCCGCCGAGAACGAGCCCTCGCTGCGCAGGGCCCTCGAGACCGGCCTGCACGACCCGCGCTCGAGTTTCACGACCGCGTACTTCCACCATCCCGAGGAGCTCGCGGGAGAGCTCGCGGAGGCGGGCCTCGGGGAGGTCACGGTCTACGGGGTCGAGGGGCCCAGTGCGCCCGCGCTCGACAACCTGCCGCTCGACCGGGCCGAGCCGCTGCTCGGGTCCGCGATCCGGGCGGCCCGCCTGCTCGAGACCGACCCGGCCATGATCTCCGCGAGCCCCCACTTCCTCGCGTTCGGCCGGGTGGTCTGAGCAGGCCCGCTCGCGTTCAGTCGAAGGTGACGACCACCTTGTCGGCCGCTCCCGGAGTCCTCGCGAGCTCGAGTGCGTCGAGCGCGTCCTCGAACGGGAGCGTGTCGCTGACGATGAGTGCGTACTTCTCCCAGTTCTCGACGATGTCGTCGGTCACCTCGAAGATCTCCGTCGGGTAGGCGACAGACCAGACGATGGTGAGCTCGGTCGCCAGCAGGCTCGGGAAGTCGAGCTCGACCGGCTTCTTGTGCACCGCGACGATCCCGAGCGTCGCGCCCTGCTTGACGAGCCCGACGATCGTCTGCACGACCGAGGGGACGCCGGCTGCGTCCAGGAAGATGTCGGTCCCGGCACGGACGCCTCGGACGAGCCCGCTCGCGCCGTCGCCGTGGAGCTCCACCAGGCGCGCGGCGACGTCTTCCTCGGCCGAGTTGATGACCGCGTCGGCGCCGATCTGGAGCGCCTTCTCCAGGCGTGAGGGGACGATGTCGACCACGACGACGTGGCTCGCCCCGCGGCGTCGGTAGCCGAGCAGCGCACCGAGGCCGATCGGTCCGGCGCCGAAGATGACGACCTTGTCCCCGGGCTGCGGCTGCGTCTGGTTGACGGCGTGGTAGGCGACGGCCATGGGCTCGTTCAGGGCAGCGACGTGCCACGGGACGTGCTTCGGGACGACCTTGAGCTGCTTGCCCGGTGCGAACTCCTTCACGACGACGTACTCGGAGAGTGCTCCTTGCTCGCCCCCGGATCCCAGCAGCCCGTCCACGAAGGCGGTCGTGTCGATCACCACGTGGTCGCCGACCTCGATCCCGGTCACCTCGGCGCCGATCTCGGCGACCTCGGCCGCCGGTTCGTGCCCGAGCGGCGTCGCGCCCTGACGGGGCGGGATCCCTCCGACGTGCGTGTAGAACGCGTCGGATCCGCAGATGCCGCACGCCCTGATCCTCAGCAGGACGTCGCGGGGGCCGGCGACCGGCTTCTCGACCTCTACCCAGTCGGCGGTGTCGGGACCTGTGACGTGGACGGACTTCATGACGATCTCCTCGGTGCTTTCGTTGTGCTCTCGCGAGCCTCTTCGCACGCTAACCACTAAATCGAGTTAGTTCAAGCTACGCTTGGCCTCATGCCAGGAGCGAGCCGAGCACGAGCGACCCTGAAGGACGTCGCCCGAGCGAGCGGCGTGTCGCCCGCGACCGTGAGCTTCGTGCTCAACGAGACCCCTGGGCAGACCATCTCGCCGGAGACCCAGGACAAGGTCCGCGCCGCGGCGCGACAGCTCGGCTACACCCCCCACCGCATCGCGCGCGCCCTGAGGGAGGGCGCGACGCGGACGGTGCTCCTCAACGTCGCGGGTCTGCCGTCGGGCCACAGTCTCGAGAGCTTCGTCATCGGCCTCGACGACGAGCTCCGATCTCTCGATCACACCCTGCTCGTGACGCATCGTCGCGACGGTGCGGCCCTGCCTGCCGAGATCGTCGACGCGGTGTCCCCCCGAGCCGTCCTCGACCTCGGCGCGCTGTACTACGGGGGTGACGACACCGGCTGGGAAGGCGGATGGTCCACCGGGCTCGCTGCGCACGGCCTCGCCCAGATCCGTCATCTCGCCGCGCAGGGCCACCGCGAGATCGCCCTCGCGCTTCCCGGCGTCGGCGTCGATGCGCGCTTCGTGCAGATCCGCCTCGAGCACGCCCGTGAGGCTGCGGCCTCGTCGGGGCTGCCCGCGCCGGCCGAGGTGTGGCTCGCCGGCAGGGCCGAGGCGCCAGGCGAGCTGGCCGCCTTGCGTCGCCACCATCCCGGGGTGACGGCGATCGCCGCGTTCAGCGACGACATCGCGCTCGTCGTGCTCGGTTCGCTCGCCGACCTGGGGGTCCGGGTTCCGGAGGACATGGCCGTCATCGGGTTCGACGAGGGCCGTCACGGTGCCCTCTGGCGTCCGACCCTCACCACGGTACGCATCGACGCCGAGGCCCACGGTCGTCGTGCCGCCCGCGCCGTGCTCGGGCGCGAGCCGCACACGGAGCCTCCCGCGCCCTCCGTGATCGTGCGGCGGGAGTCGGCCTAGCCCTCCACGCTCACCCTTGTGCAATTCGTCACAAGCTCCCACGGTAGCGCCCGGAGATGGGACGATCGAGACAGATCGAGGTCCCGCACCGGAGGAGGACGCCATGAGACCGCTCGTCAGAAGGACGGTCGCGACAGCGGCCGTGCTCGGGGCCCTGCTCCTGACCCGGCGTCTGACCATGACCTGGGGGACGAGGGACGGCGAACCGTCCGACGTGCTCCCGGGCGACGAGATCGTCCCGCAGGCCGAGGTCGTCGCGACCCGGGCGGTCAGCATCGACGCACCACCGCGCGAGGTGTGGCGCTGGCTCGTCCAGCTCGGTCAGGGCCGGGGTGGCTTCTACAGCTACGAGTGGCTCGAGAACCTCGTCGGCTGCGACATCCAGAACGCCGACCGGATCGACCCGCAGTGGCAGCGCCTCGCGGTGGGGGACGACGTCCGGCTGCACCCCGACCTCGGGCTGCGCGTCGCCGCGATGGTCCCCGAGCATCACCTGGTCTTGCGCGGTGCCGTCCCGGTCGGCGCGTCCGCCCCGCCGTACGACTTCAGCTGGTCCTTCGTGCTGCGCCCGGGACCGGGCGGCGGCACGCGCCTGGTCGTGCGCGAGCGCTACGGCTACACGCGCTGGTGGGCGGGCGCGATCGTCGAACCGGTCCAGCCCGTGAGCTTCGTCATGAGCGCCCGCATGCTGCGCGGGATCCGTGACCGTGCCGAGGGGCGCGTGGGCGCGGCGAGCGCCTGAGGCGAGCGGCGCCGTCGGGCGGGATGCCCTGCGCGACGACGGCGCTCGCGTCGTGCGTCCCCTCGCCCCGGCCGACCGGCGAGGGCGAGGGGACGACGGATCAGAAGACCTGCTCTGCCGACACCTGCTCGGGGGCCGGCGCGACCACCGCAGGAGCCGTTCCCCAGGCCGTGTAGGCGATCTCCAGGTTCTGCGCACCGACGATCGTGACGTGCTTGCGCATCAGGTCGTCCGCACCGACCCAGAGCTGGACGGTCATGGTCGTGGGCAGGACGCCGTCGTCGCCGACGATGATCTCCTGGGCGGCCGTGTCGAGCTTCGTGACGTCCACGGTGAGGGCGTAGGGCTGGGTCTCGACACCGTCGACGACCACGGGGTCACCGCTCTTCTCGAGGCCGGTGATCCCGGGCGCGAGCGAGACGAGGCTCTGCGTGGGGTCGAGCGCGGCGGCGATCAGTCCCAGGGGAGCGGTCTCGCTCGCAGGGTCGGCGATGTCGATCGTGTTGAACAGGTTGCCGCTCGCCTCGCCCGCGCCCACGTAGTAGGTGGCGGCGACCCGACGGACGTCGATCTGGATGGTGTCCGGCACGTCGTACACGAGCCGGACGTCCTGCGCACCGTCGAGGAAGGCGACGTCGGCGGTGAGCCCGACCAGGAGGTCGTCCATCGTGACCGCCGTCGACAGCGACACGCTGCCCGCAGCGCGGTGCGCGGCCGTGAGGCGTTCGACCACGTTCTCGGTCGTGAGCTCGTTCGACACCTCCTCGGTCGGCGTGGGGTCCGGGGTGGACGCGGGGGTGCTCGCGGACGGGCTGGCGACGGGCTCCGTGTCGCCCGAGCACGCGCCGAGGGTGAGGGTCATGACCGACGCGAGCGAGAGTGCGGCGAGGCCGCGGGACAGATGCACGATGGTGCTCCTAGCTTGTGCTGGGTGGGGGCCGACGGTGGCACCCGGGCCACATCGTAGGGCTGGCACACGCGTCCAGGAAGTTGCGCTCGGAAGGGGCGGTCGAGGCGGCCGGCCCTTCCTGTCCGCTGTGGACCGGACCGCCCGAGCCGGGATGATGGTCTCGTGTCCACCACCCCGCACCGAGGTCTCGCCGTGAGCCCTGCCCTGACGATCCCCGAGGGCGAGCTCGCCTGGCGCTTCTCGCGTGCCTCGGGCCCGGGGGGACAGGGAGTCAACACCACGGACTCGCGGGTCGAGCTCTCGTGGGACGTCGCCGCATCGGTCGTCCTGAGCGATTCCCAGCGCGCGCGTCTGCTCGAGCGCCTGGACAAGCGGCTCGTCGGGGGCGTCCTCACCGTGGTGGCGTCCGAGCACCGCGAACAGCTCCGCAACCGTGCGGCCGCACGCACCCGTCTCGCGGCGCTCGTCGCCGAGGGCCTCGCCCCGCCCGCGCGCCAGCGGCGGGCGACGCGTCCCACGCGCGGCTCGCAAGAGCGACGCCTCACGGCGAAGAAGCAGCGCACCACGACCAAGCAGATGCGTCGCCGCCCCACGGACTGACGGGCCCGACGGCGCCACGCACCCCGAACGGCGAGCTCACGCGCGCGAGTCACGGGACAGCACGACGGCGGTGCGCGGCCGGGGAGG
>NZ_JBHXBO010000107.1:0-14076 GCF_042726775.1 Oerskovia sp. NPDC060287 | reverse complement strand
GCACGACGAGGACGCGACGTGTCAGTCGGCGAGCGTGAAGCCGGTCGTCCACTGGGTCGCGCCGGAGCCGGCCAGCGTCATCTGGACGAAGCCGAGGGCCTCGAGCTCGCGAGCGCGCTTGAGCGAGCCGGCGTCGACGCCCTTGAGGCCGCCCGCACGGACCAGCTCGACGAGCGTGCTCTTGGCGTCGTTGTCGTCGCCCGCGACGAGGACGGTCGCGGTCTGGTCGGCGACCTGTCCGCTCGCGAGGGTCGAGGCGAAGTTGGTGTTGAACGCCTTGAGGACCTTGGCCGTCGGGGCGAGCGCGGCGATCTCGGCGGCGGCCGAGGAGTCGGCGGGCACCACGAGCGAGTCGAACGTCGCGAAGTCGACGGGGTTGGTCGGGTCGACGAGGACCTTGCCGTCGAGGCGGCCCGTGTACTGCGCGAGGACCTCGGGCACGGCGGGGAAGGGGAGGGCGAGGACCACGAGCTCGCCCGTGATCTCGTCGCCCACGACGCCCGAGGTGAACGACGCGCCCGAGCCGAGCGCCGCGGCCTTCTCGGCGTCGCGCGCCAGGACCTGGACCTGCGCGCCGGCGTCGAGGCCGATGCGCGCCACGCCTGCTGCGATGTTCCCTGCGCCGATGATCGTGATGCTGGTCATGTAGTCCTCCGGGGCTGCGACGCCGACCGGGGCCGACGTGATTGGTTGTTGATACAACTAACGTAGACCCGCTTAGTTGTCGTGTCAACCATTGCCGCTAGACTGGTCCCATGACCGACGACGTGCGATGGCTCTCCCCCCGCGAGCTGCGGACCTGGATGCGCCTCCAGGCCGTCTCCGAGCTCCTCCCGGGCGTGCTCGACGCCCAGCTCCAGCGCGACGCCCAGCTGACCCACTTCGAGTACCTCGTGCTCGCGATGCTCTCGGAGGCCGACGACCACACGCTGCGCATGACGGACCTCGCGCTCAAGACCAACGCGACGCTCCCTCGCCTGTCCCACGTGGTGAAGCGGCTCGAGGGGCGCGGCTACGTCGAGCGCGTCCCGTGCCCGACCGACAAGCGGGCGACGCTCGCGGTCCTGACCGACGCCGGGTGGGACAAGGTCGTCGCGACGGCCCCGGGCCACGTCGACACCGTGCGCGAGCACATCATCGACCGCCTCACCCCCGAGCAGGTCGAGCAGCTCGACGGGATCGCCCGGGCGATCCTCGAGTCCCTCGACACCGAGGGCCGGCTCGACGCGCTCCACCTCCCCGAGGACTAGCGCGGTGTGACGCGACCCACCGTCTCACCGGACGTCCCGCCTATGTCTCACCGCGTGGGACCGGCGTAGAGTCGTCCTCCGGCGAGTCCCGGCAGCACGCGTCACCCGCGGCGGCCCGGTACCGCCTCGTCACCCTCCTGACCCCGGAAGGTCCTCATGCGCCGCCTGAACGCCGTGCTGCCCGTCGCAGCCGTCTCGACCGCCCTGCTCCTCGCGGGCTGCTCGTCCGACACGTCGACCGACGCCGGGTCGTCCGGCGCCGCGACGCCCACGTGCGAGCCGGGCGCCCTGCCCACGCACACCGACGGCAAGCTGACCGTCGCCGCGGGCGAGGCGTACTCGCCCTGGTACATCGGCGAGCACGACAGCGGCGAGGGCTTCGAGTCCGCGCTCGTCTACGAGGTCGCCGACCAGCTCGGGTACGCCGAGGAAGACGTCGAGTGGGAGCTCGTGACGTTCGAGCAGATCGTCAGCCCCAGCATCAAGACCTTCGACTTCGCCGCGTGGCAGACGTCCATCTCGGACGAGCGGCGCAAGGCCGTCGACTTCTCGAGCCCCTACCTCACGACGCGCCAGGGCGTGATCGTGCAGGAGGCCGGCCCGTACGCCTCGGCCACGACGCTCGACGAGCTCAAGGACCTGCGCATCGGCGTCACGGCCGCCCAGACGAGCCTCACGCTCGCCAAGGCCGCGTTCGGCGACGACGCGAACCTCGTGCCGTTCAACGGTGCGGGCGACGGCATGACGGCCCTGCAGTCGGGCACGATCGACGTCATGATCATGGACGTCGACCAGGGCGTCGCGGCCTCGACCGAGTACTTCCCGGACTCCGTGGTCGTCGGGACGCTGCCGGACCAGGGCACGGTCGAGCAGTACGGCCTGGTCCTCGACCTCAACTCGACCCTCACCGAGTGCGTCTCGGCCGCGGTCGACGCGCTCGAGGCCGACGGCACGCTCGCCGAGCTGCGCACGACGTGGCTCAAGTCGGACGACATCCCCGAGCTGGGCTGAGATGAGCGAGGGCGCGTCGGGCGCCGCGCCGCAGGACGGCCCCGTGCCCGACGACGGCGCTCGCCCCGCGAGCGCGGGCTGGACCCCGTCGCCCCTCGCCCGGGCGAGGGACTCCTACCGGCGTGCGCGCCGCCGTCGGGCCGCGTGGGTGTCCGTCCTCTCGACCGTGGTCGTGGTCGCGGTCCTGTACGCCGTGGTGACCACGGCCCCCGGTTGGGAGCGCACGCGCGACGCGTTCTTCTCCCCGCAGAGCGCCTGGGACTCGCTGCCCGCGATCGCCGAGGGGCTGTGGCTCAACCTGCGGGTGTGGGTCGTGGCGTCGGTCGTCGGGATGGTGCTCGGCATGGCGCTCGCCGTGATCCGCACGAGCCGCATCCCGGCCCTGTTCCCGCTGCGCGCCTTCGCGGTCGCGTACGTCGACGTGTTCCGCGGCGTGCCGCTGCTGCTGGTCCTGCTGCTCGTCGGGTTCGGCTTGCCGGCCCTGCGCCTGGAGTGGTTGCCGACGTCGGGGGCCTTCCTCGGCGCGCTCGCCATCATCCTCACGTACACCGCGTACCTGGCCGAGGTGTTCCGCGCCGGGATCGAGTCGGTGCACCCCTCGCAGGTCTCGGCCGCGCGCTCGCTCGGCCTCACGCGCGCGCAGACGACCCGCAGGGTCGTGCTGCCCCAGGCCGTGCGGCACGTGACCGCGCCGCTCGCGAGCAACCTCGTCTCGCTCCAGAAGGACTCGGGGCTCATCTCGATCCTGGGCGCGGTGGACGCGATCCGGGCCGCGCAGATCGCGGCGTCGGGCAGCTACAACTTCACGCCCTACGTCGTGGCGGGCGTCCTGTTCCTGCTGGTCTCGATCCCGCTCACGCGCGTGGTCGACGTCTACTCGGCGCGTCAGGGCTGGCGCGGTTCGCTCGCGACCGTGAGCGGCGCGGGGGCCATCCGATGAGCCACCTGCTGTCCCTGCGGGGGATCCGCAAGACGTACGGCGAGCGCCTGGTGCTCGACGGGATCGACCTCGACGTCGACGAGCACCGCTGCGTCGTGCTCGTCGGGGCGTCGGGCTCGGGGAAGTCGACGCTGCTGCGCGTCGTGAACCTGCTCGAGGAGATCGACGACGGCGAGATCCTGCTCGACGGGCAGGACGTGGCCGACCCACGCCTCGACGCGAACGCCGTCCGGGCGCGCATGGGCCTGGTCTTCCAGTCGTACAACCTGTTCCCGCACATGAAGGTCATGGACAACGTGACCCTCGCCCCGCGCCTCGTGCACAAGCGGGACCGCGCCGAGGCCGAGGCCGCGGCCGAGGCCATGCTGCGTCGCGTGGGCCTCGCGCACCGCATGACGGCCTACCCCGACCAGCTCAGCGGGGGCGAGCAGCAGCGGGCCGCGATCGCGCGGGCGCTCGTGTCCTCGCCCGAGCTCCTGCTGCTCGACGAGGTCACCTCGGCGCTCGACCCCGAGCTCGTGGGCGAGGTCCTCGACCTGCTCGCGGACCTGCGGGCCGAGGGCGTGACGATGCTCGTCGCGACCCACGAGATGGGCTTCGCGCGCGAGGTCGCCGACGAGGTCTGCTTCCTGCACCAGGGCCGCGTGCACGAGCGCGGCACGCCCGAGCAGGTCCTGGGCGACCCGCAGCGCGAGCGGACCCGGGAGTTCCTGCGCCGGCTGCGCTGAGGTCGGCACGACGGGGCGCCGTCGGCCCGGTCGCCTCCGCCGGGGGCCCGCCCTTTCGTGCGCGGCGCGCGGCGCGCATGATGGAAGCAGGTCCCTCAGCGAGGAGGCACGTCATGAAGGCAGCGGTGGGAGACAGGATCATCCGGGCCTCGGGGGTGGTGGGCGGTGCCGTCCGGGACGGCATGGTCGTCGAGGTCCAGCACGAGGACGGTTCGCCGCCCTTCCTGGTCGAGTGGGCCGACACGGGCGAACGGACGCTGGTCTACCCGGGGCCGGACACCCTGGTCCGCGCCCCCGTCGAGGGGGCCGTCGCGCACGAGGTCACGGTCCCGGTGCACTCGAAGTCCTGGCACGTCCAGGTGAGCCTCGTGGAGAGCGAAGGACGCACGACGGCGGAGGCCATCCTGGTCGGTGACGTGCCCTCCGAGCTCCACGCCACGGGCAGGGCGCGCAAGGACCCCGGCGACGCCGAGATCGAGGCGATCGGCGACCACGTCGCCGCCGCGCGCGCGCTGCGTGCGCTCGCCGACCGGCTGCTCGGCATCGCGGAGTCCGAGATCGAGGGCTCCACGGGGGTGCCTGCGCACGTGCACCACTGAACCGCCGCGGGCTGCATCAGCCCGCGGAGCGCGGGGCTCCCTCCCGGTAGGCCCGCCGACGGCGGCGGGGTGGTTCGAGGAGGAGCCATGAAACGCCTGGTGCTCTGCTGCGACGGGACCTGGAACTCCCCGGTCCGGGCGAGCGTGTCGAACATCGAGAAGATCGCCCGCTCGGTCCACACGGGGATCGGGCCGGACGGGGTCCAGCAGATGGTGTTCTCGGTCGAGGGGGTCGGCGCGCGCGGGTACCGCGTGGACGCGCTGCTCGGCGGGGCGTTCGGCTACGGGCTCAGCCGCAACGTCGTGGCCGGGTACCGGGACCTCGCGCTCAACTACGAGCCCGACGACGAGATCTACGTGTTCGGGTTCAGCCGCGGGGCGTACACGGCCCGCAGCGTCGCGGGCATGATCGCGAGCGTCGGGCTGCTGACCGCAGACGCGCTCGCGGACCGGCGGGCGGGCAACCTCCTGGCGGAGGCCGAGGCGCTCTACCGCGACCGGACACCGGCACGCAAGGCCAAGGCCTCCCGGTTCCGGGAGCAGCACTGCTACCCGCAGGTGCCCCTCACGTTCCTCGGGGTCTTCGACACGGTCGGCGCGCTGGGCGTCCCGGGGATCACGCGGCGGCGGTCCCGGTTCCACGACGTGCGTCTCTCGGGCGCGGTCCAGTGCGCGCGCCAGGCGCTCGCGATCGACGAGCGCAGGCTCACGTTCGAGCCCTGCCTGTGGGACGTCCCGGCCGACGACGACCGACCGGGCGGCGTCAAGCAGGTCTGGTTCCCGGGCGGCCACAGCGACGTCGGGGGAGGGACCGCCTCGCCGGGGCTGTCCGACGTCGCGCTCCTGTGGATGATGGGCGAGGCTGCGGCGTGCGGCCTGACGTTCCACCCCGACCGGGTCCTCGCGCAGCTCGGCGACGACCCCGAGCTGGTCTGCCGCTTCACCCCTGGTCCGGTGTACCGCCTCCTCAACGTCGTCAAGAGGTGGCGCCACCGCCCGCGATTCCGCGGCACGCGCCGCCTGCTGGCGGGTGTGCCGCTCGACGACGGGTTCGTCGACGACGTCCTGCTGTCCGACCTCGCGCTCGCCCTGACCGCCGATCCCACGTCCGTGTACGGCAGGCACGCGGTGAACGTCGCCTGGTGGAAGGAGACGGCGGGCACGGGGCTCGCGGTCGAGCCCGTCCCGCTCCTGAACGACCGCCCCCGCCCGCTCGTCCTGGCGTGACGGACGGCACCGCGACGCGGCCCTGGCTAGCCTGGAGGTGGTGACGCGCCGCGCCGCCGGTCGGGTGTCGCCCGCGAGGGCGCTCGCGGGAGGAGCGGGACATGGCATGGCTGGACGCGATCGGAGACCTCAACTGGTGGGCGGTGCTCGTCGCGACCGCCTCGACGTTCCTCGTGGGCTTCGTCTTCTACGCGAGCGGGGCGCTGGGCAAGCGCTGGGCCGGGCTCGTCGGCCTGACGGAGGAGGAGATGAGCAGCAGCGCGGGCGCCGGTCCACGGTTCGCGGCCACGGGGGTCGCCTCGCTCCTCACGGCGATCCTCCTCGGGGCCCTGATCCTGGCGACGGGTGTCGACGGGCTGTGGGAGGGGTTGTTGTTCGGCGCGGTCATCGGGCTGGTCTTCCGGGCAGGAGCCCACGTGATCCACAACGGGTTCGCGCACCTGCCGACCCAGCTCACCGTGATCGACGGGGTGCACGACGTGATCGCGCTCGCGGTCATGGGCGCGATCCTCGGGGTCTGGCAGTAGTGGCGGGCGGGGAGGTCCCGTCGGTCTCCGCGGCCCGCGCCGTCGTGCACGGGCACGTGCAGGGCGTCGGGTTCCGGTACGCGACGACCCGTCGGGCGGCCGAGCTGGGCCTCGTCTGCGAGGCCCGGAACCTGCCCGACGGGACCGTGCTCGTCACGGCGCGCGGAGCGGCGGCCGACGTCGAGGTCCTGGTCGACTGGCTGCGCAGCGGCAGGACGCCCGGCCGGGTGACGGGCGTCGACGTGCAGCCGATGTGATGCTGGGGCACATGACCTCCGCACCGGGCACCCCCGCCGCACCGCGCACCACCGACCTCGTCCCGGCCGACGCCCACGTGTTCGGGAACCCCGACGCCCCCGTGACGATCGTCGAGTTCGGGGACTTCGAGTGCCCCTACTGTCATGACGCCGCGCCCGTCCTGCGCACGGTCGTCGAGGAGTCGGGCGGCCAGGTCCGGCTCGTCTTCCGCCACTTCCCGCTCTTCGAGGTCCACCCGTACGCGCTCACGGCGGCGCTCGCGGCCGAGGCGGCGGGGGCGCGCGGGCGGTTCTGGGACATGCACGACCTCCTGTTCGCCCACCAGGACCGGCTCGACGACGCCGGTCTCTCGCACTGGGCGCAGAAGCTCGGCCTGGACGGTGCCAGCGTGGTCGGTGACGCGGCCCAGCGGTTCGGAGACGTCGTGGAGCGCGACTACCTCGCCGGCTCTGCGGCGGGGGTGCGCGGGACGCCGACGGTCTACGTCGAGGGCGTGAGGTACCGCGGACGCGTGACAGAGGCCGGCCTGCGCGCGGCGGTCGCCGCGGCGACCGTCCCGGCGAGCCGCACCGCCCCGGACGGGGCCTGAGGCCCGCACCGACGCGGTCGGGCGTCACGCACCGGCTCCGCCCTGCGGGTCCCGTGACGTCTCGGCGGCCTCCGGCGCCCGCCACGGCCGCGGTGGGAGCCCGGGTGGGGGACCGGGCGACTCGGGCGAGCACAGCGGGAGACGTTCGCCCAGGATCCGCAGCGTCACCGACCCGGCCACGGCCGCGACCAGCGAGCCCGCGAGGATCCCGATCTTCGCCTGCTCGATCAGCGCCTCGTCGTCGAACGCGAGCTCGGCGATGAACAGCGAGATGGTGAACCCGATCCCGGCGAGCATCGCACCGCCCAGGAGGTGCGAGTAGCGCACCCGACCGGGCAGGTCGCCCAGGTTCAGCCGCAGTGCGAGGGCGGAGGCGCCGAAGATCCCGACGGCGTTGCCCACCACGAGCGCGACCGCGACGCCGATCGTGAGGCGGGACGTCATCGCGGCCGACAACGACTCGGCGTCCAGGTGCACGCCCGCGTTGGCCAGCCCGAACACGGGGACCACGACGTACGCGCTCCACGGGTGCAGGATGCGCTGGAGACGGTCGCTCGCGGGGACCGCTGCGCGCGCGGCGAGCTCGGTCAGGTGCTCGCGCTCCGCCGTCGTCTCCTCGCGCAGCCGTTGGGCGTACCCCGGGACGTCGTCGACCTGGTCGCGACGCGACCGCCGCGACGGGACGAGCAGCCCGACGAGCACGCCCGCGAGCGTCGCGTGGACCCCCGAGGAATAGACCGCGAGCCACAGCGCCAGGCCCACGCCCACGTAGGGCGCGAGGCGCCAGACGCCGAGCCAGCGCATCACGAGCAGCGCGACCACGAGCGCGCCCGCGATGCCCAGCCCGGGCAGCCACACGCCGTCGTTGTAGAACACGGCCATGACGGTGATGGCGCCGATGTCGTCCACGACCGCGAGCGTCAGCAGGAACAGGCGCAGCCGGTCGGGGCAGCGCGGGCCGAACAGCGCGAGGACCCCGACGAGGAACGCGGTGTCGGTCGACATGACCACGCCCCAGCCGTGCTGCGCGTCGGTACCCGCGTTGAAGGCCAGGTAGACGAGCGCGGGGACCAGCAGCCCGCCCAGCGCACCGAGCGCCGGGACCGCGACCGTCCGACGGTTGCGGAGCTCGCCGCTCGTGACCTCGCGGTTGATCTCGAGGCCGATCACGAGGAAGAAGATCGCCATGGCGGCGTCGTTGACCCAGTGGTGCAGGTCCATGTCGAGCGACCACTCGCCCAGGTGCATCCCGGCCGTGGTGGCCCACAGGTCGTCGTACGCGGCCGACCACGGCGAGTTCGCCCACACGAGCGCGATCACGGTCGCTGCGAGCAGCAGCACCGCGCCGCCGGCCTCGGTCGCGAGGAACTGCCGGACGGCCGGGGCGACGGGGCGCACGGGGAAGCGCAGCGGCGGACCCGGTCGCTGGTCGAGCGTCGGGAGGAGCGGACGGGCGCCGGGCTGGGCCGGCGGGACCGGGGGAGTGGACGTCACCGCTCCAAGGTCGCAGCGCGGGGCGCCCGGCGCAACGGGTGCCCGCCCGGGCGAACCCCGGCGGGTGCGGCCGGTGTGCGCCCACGGGCCGGCCGGGTGCGGCCCGCAGCCCCGGGCGTGAAAGGCTGGGTCACGTGCCGTCCCGCTGCGGGCGGGCGGTCCGGCAGGTGAGGAGCAGAAGTGACGGCAGAGCAGGCTGCGACGAGCAACGAGGGATCCGCCGGGCCGACGACGTCGCTCCCGGCCGAGCGCTCCGGCGCGTCCAGGGCAGGGCGCCGGCAGGCGGCGAGCAGCGCCCGCCCGGACGTGGGCAGGGTGAGCGTCGAGCGGCACCGCCGCGAGGTCGAGGCGCTCGTCGGCGCCGCGCTCACGGCGCGCGGCTCCGAGCGGGTGGCGCTCGCCGACGCGCTGGACCGGGTGCTCGCCGTGGATCTCGTCGCCCCCGTGGATCTCCCGGGGTTCCGCAGCTCCCAGATGGACGGGTACGCGGTGCGGGCGGCAGACGTCGCCGGGGCCGCGAGCGCGTCCCCCGTGGTCCTTCCCGTCGTGGCGGAGATCCCGGCCGGGCCGGGCGTGCCCGCGGTGCTCGCCGCGCGGACCGCGGCCCGGATCATGACGGGCGCCGTCGTGCCCGAGGGGAGCGACGCCGTCGTGCCCGTCGAGGACACCGACGCCGCGCGCTTCGGTGCGCGCTCGACGAGCGCGGCGCGAGGGACCCTCGGGAACCAGGTCGGCGTGCTCGTGCCGCGCGCGGTCGGGGAGTTCGTGCGGGACGTCGGGACCGACGTCCGTGCCGGCGACCTGGTCCTGCCCGCCGGGACGCTCCTGGGACCGCAGCACCTGGCCGCCGCCGCGTCGTGCGGCGTGCCCGGGCTGGACGTGCTGGCGCCCGTGCGGGTCGCGGTCGTCTCGACCGGCACCGAGGTCGTCGAGCCGGGGCAGGTTGCCGCGACGGGTCAGGTCTACGACGCGAACCTCACCGGGCTGTCGGCCGCCGCACGGCGGGCAGGAGCCGTCGTGACCCTGGCCGAGCGCACCGGGGACGACCCGGCCGAGCTCTCGGCCGTGCTCGAACGGGCTGCCGCCGAGGCGGACCTGGTCCTCACGTCGGGCGGCGTGAGCCAAGGAGCGTACGAGGTCGTCAAGGACACGCTGGGCGAGGGGGTGACCTTCCGGTCCGTCGCGATGCAGCCCGGCGGGCCGCAGGGCTTCGGCACGGTCCACGGGACCCCCGTCCTGACCTTCCCCGGCAACCCCGTGAGCGCCCAGGTCTCGTTCGTGGTGTTCGCGCGTGACGTCCTGGAGCGAGCCGCGGGGCGCCCGCCCCGCGACGAGGAGGACCGCAGGACCGTCGAGGTGATCGACTCGCCACCGGGCAAGCGGCAGATGCTGCGCGGCCGCACGGGCCCCGACGGCAGCGTCCGCGTCGTGGGTGGCGCGGGCTCGCACCTCGTGGCCACCATGGCCTCGGCCGACGTGCTGGTCGAGGTTCCCGAGGGCGTCGGGCACCTCGAGGCGGGCGAGCAGGTACGGGTCGTGCGGCTGTGAGCGCGGCGGACGGGGTGAGTGCGGTGGACGGGACGGCCGGCAGCGGCGGGGCGATCGAGGGAGACCAGCGGGTGGCACGAGACGGGAAGCAGCACGAGGGTGCGTCGGTCGCCGACGGGCCGGGCGGAGAGCAGTGGGTCAGCGATGGTGCGGCCGGTGCGGCCGGTGCGGCCGGTGCGGCCGGTGCGGCCGGTGCGGCCGGTGCGGCCGGTGCTGCCGGCGCAACCGGCACAGTCGCGCTCGACGTGTCTCGCGTGACGAAGGACGCGCTCGACGACGCCGTGGTGCGCGCCGTGGAAGGCGCCGTGTCCTCGCGCGAGTGCGGCGCCGTCGTGACCTTCCGTGGGGTCGTGCGTGACGTCGACGCCGGGCGCGACGTCACGGGCCTCGACTACGAGGCGCACCCCGACGCGACCGAGGTGCTCCGGCGGTGCTGCGCGGCGGTCTCGGCCGAGACGGGCCTGCGCGTCGCGGCGGTCCACCGGTACGGCGTGCTGACGATCGGGGACGTCGCGCTCGTCGCGAGCGTCGCCTCGGGGCACCGGGCCGAGGCGTTCGCGGCCTGCTCGCTGCTCGTCGAGCGCATCAAGGCCGAGGTGCCGATCTGGAAGCGGCAGCACTTCACCGACGGCGACTCGGAGTGGGTCGGGCTGTAGACGCCCGCGCCGGGAGGAGTGGCGGCTCCGAGGTCAGTCGCGGGGGTTGTCCTTGAGCAGGCCGAACCCGATGCCGACGAGGGCGCCCAGGATCAGGCCGGGCCCCGCGAGCAGGAGCGTGCCCGCCACGGTGCCGATCAGGGTTCCCAGCACCGTGCTCGGACCCGCGGTGAGACGGCTCGGTCCGGGACGGTGGACCGGGAGGGCGTCGGTCCGGGGGGCGGGCTCAGGGGTGGTGGTGATGTCGCTGGGACGTTCGAGGAGTGCCACCCCTCCATGGTAGGTCTGGCGGGGTCTCTCGGCCGGGTGCCGCGAGGCTCGTCGGGCGGGATCACCCGATGACCTTGGACACGTTCTGCGAGGTGGTCGACGCGAGGGTCGGGGCCCGTCGCCCGTCACGCCCGACGGGTGCTCAGCCCCCGATCGCACCCATGCTGCGCTCGGTGCGGGCGAAGGCCTCGGGGTCGTCGGCCGGGCCGCCGACGGCCCCGGTGTCGGGGGCGCCACGATCGAGACCGTGCGCGAACGGCTTGGCCCACATGGCCGCCTGCCAGGCCGCGACGATCTGCGCGTCGGACGCTCCGCCGTCGGGCACGCGCGTCCCTGTCGCACCGGCCGAGCCGGTGGCGCCCCCCGACCGCAGGAGAGCGCGCAGGTCCACCTCCTCGTTGCCGAACAGGCACGAGCGCACGGTCCCCTCCGCGGTGAGCCGGGTCCGGTCGCAGTCCCCGCAGAACGAGCGCGTGACCGAGGCGATGATCCCGACCGTGGCGGGACCGCCGTCGACGGCCCACTCCTCGGCGGGGGCCGAGGGATCCTCCCGGCCCACGGGCGTCAGGTCGAAGCGTTCGCCGAGGACGTCGAGCAGGCGCTCGGCCGAGACCAGCTGGGCGCGGTCCCAGTTCTGGTCGGCGTCCAGAGGCATCTGCTCGATGAAGCGCAGCCGGCACCCGTGCTCGACGGCCCATGCGAGCAGGTCGGCCGCTCCCGCGAGGGTCTCGGGCATGAGGACCGCGTTGAGCTTGACGGGCGACAGGCCCGCGTCGAGCGCGGCCCGGATCCCCGCGAGCACCTGGGGCAGCCGGTCGCGGCGCGTGAGCTCGGCGAAGTGCCGGCGGTCGATGCTGTCGAGCGACACGTTGACGCGGTCCAGCCCGGCGTCGACCAGCTCGCCGACCCGCTTGTCGAGGCCGATCGCGTTGGTCGTCATCGAGATCCGCACCCCTGGCGCCGCGGCGCGGGAGCGACGCACGATCTCGGCGAGGTCGGGGCGCATGAGCGGCTCTCCGCCCGTGAACCGCACGTCGCGGATGCCCAGGCGGTAGCCGATCCCCACGAGCCGCCCGATCTCGGCCGGGGTCAGCAGGTCGTCGCGGGGGATCGCGGGGAGCCCCTCTGCGGGCATGCAGTACGTGCAGCGCAACGAGCACTTCTCGGTCACGGAGACCCGCAGGTCGTGCGCGACGCGGCCGTAGCGGTCGACGAGCGCGTCGGTGTCCGGGCGCCCCAGGGTGCTCGGCGCCCCGGCAGGACGCACGCGGGGCAGCCCGAGAGCGACGGCAGTCATGATCGCGAGTCTACGCAGCGGCGGGCGGTCGGGCGGGGGCTGTCCGGCGCCGAGTGCATGGTTCGGCTGCGACTCGCCGGGCGTGTCGCTGCACGACCATGCACTCGACGGATCGACGGATCGACGGATCGACGGATCGACGGGTCGACGGGTCGACGGGTCGGCCGATCGGCTGCGCCCGGGGCGGCAGGAGGGGCGCCGCTACCGGGCGGCGCGGGCGTCGTACGCCTGCTGGGCGGCGACGACCTGGGGGACCGCGCCCTCGAGCACGTCGAGGAGGCCGACGAGCTGGTCCGCCACGACCCGGCCGAGGTCGGTGAGCGAGTACTCGACGTGCGGGGGGATGGTCGCGCGGACCTCGCGCACCACGAGTCCGTCGCGCTCGAGCCCCTGGAGCGTCTGGGCGAGCATCTTCTCGCTCACGCCGTCGATGCGCCGGCGCAGCGCGTTGAAGCGCACCGCGCCGTCGCGCAGCCCCGCGACGGTCAGGACGCCCCAGCGCCCGGTCACGGCCTCGAGGGCGTGGCGGGACGTGCAGCCGCGCTGGAACACGTCGGCGATCATCTCGTCGGACGGTCCCGTGGTCTCGGGGGTGGGCTGGAGGTCGGTCACGAGGACAGCCTAGCGTGCAGGCGGATCGCAAGCACTGTGACATAGAACGCACTGTCGGAAGGATTGCACTTACGAAAAGTTAGTGCCAGGCTGTCGCGGTACCCACCACCCCTTCAGGAGGACCACATGATCGCCGTCACCGCAGCCACCGGACACCTCGGACACCTCGTCGTCGAATCGCTCCTCGAGCGCGGCGTCGCCCCCGAGCAGATCGTCGCCGCCGTCCGCACCCCGGCCAAGGCTGCCGACCTCGCCGAGCGCGGCGTCCTCGTCCGTGAGGCCGACTACTCGCGCCCCGACACCCTCGCGACCGCCCTCGAGGGTGTCGACGTCGTCCTCCTCGTCTCGGGCTCGGAGGTGGGGCAGCGCGTCCAGCAGCACGCGAACGTGGTCGAGGCGGCCAAGGCTGCCGGCGTCCGCCACCTCGTCTACACGAGCGCCCCGCAGGCCACCACGTCCGCGCTGGTCCTCGCGCCCGAGCACAAGGCCACCGAGGAGCTCATCGCGGCATCGGGTCTGACCGCGACGATCCTGCGCAACGGCTGGTACACCGAGAACTACGTCGGCAACGTCGAGCAGGCGCGCGAGACGGGCGTCCTGCTCGGGAGCGTCGGCGACGGCCTCGTCGCGTCGGCGAGCCGCAAGGACTATGCCGAGGCTGCTGCCGTCGTCCTCGCCGCGGCCGACGCCGACCCCTCGCTCGAGGGTGCCGTCTACGAGCTCTCGGGCGACGTCGCGTGGGACCACTCGTTCCTGGCCGCGACCATCGGCGAGATCGTCGGGCGCGAGGTCGTCTACCAGGACGTGACCCCCGAGGCGCACGTCCAGGCCCTGCTGGACGCGGGTCTCGACGAGGGGACCGCGGGCTTCGTGGTCGCCCTCGACGGCAACACGCGCGACGGTCTGCTCTCCGCGACGTCGGGCGAGCTGTCGCGCCTCATCGGGCGCCCGACGACGCCGCTCGCCGAGGGCCTGCGGGCCGCGGTGGGCGTGACGTCGGCCGCATGACGCCGGTCTGATCCCGCCCTCGCCGAGTGCATGATTGCGCTGCGACACGCCCGGCGTGTCGC
>NZ_JBHXBO010000106.1:0-14330 GCF_042726775.1 Oerskovia sp. NPDC060287 | reverse complement strand
GCGCGTGACGCCGTCGGGCCCTCGTGTGCTGTTCCGCGGTGCGCGGCTCAGGCGCGGGGGTCTCCCCCGCGACGCTCGGGCCACGGGCTGTCCGCCGGGCGCAACGACGACCAGCCGGTCGCGCGCGCGGCAGCGGCCGCCAGGATCCCGACGACGGCCGACGGGTTGTGCAGGTCCCCGGCCAGGACCGCGGACACCGCCTCGTCGAGCGGGACCCAGCGCAGCTCCATGCCGAGCTCCTCGGCCTCGCGCTCGTGGCGCTCGGCCGCGGGCACCTCGGAGAAGTCACGCGCGAGGAACACCCGCAGGGCCTCGTTGCTGCCGCCCGGGGTCGTGTAGTAGTCCACGAGGACGTCCCATTGCGCGGCGCGCAGGTCGGCCTCCTCGAGCAGCTCGCGCGCGGCCGCGGCCTGCGCGTCCTCGCCGTCCACGTCGAGCAGACCTGCAGGCGGCTCCCACAGCTCGCGCCGCACCGGGTGACGGTACTGGTGCAGCAGCAGGACCCGCTCGTCCTCGTCGAGCGCGATGATCGCGACGGCCCCGGGGTGGTCGACGAACTCGCGCGTCACCACGCCGCCCTCACCCAGGTCGACCTGCTCCGAGCGCAGGTCGAAGATGCGTCCCGCGTGCAGGACGCGCGCCTCGCTGACGTCCCGGGCGACCGGGACGTCAGCGAGCGGGCGGACCGTCACGTCAGGCCGTCCGGGCCTCGAGCGCCGCCGCGACCAGTCCCGCGAACAGCGGGTGGGCACGCGTCGGACGGCTCTTGAACTCGGGGTGCGCCTGGGTGCTCACGTAGTACGGGTGCACGTCCTTGGGGAGCTCGACGAACTCGACGAGCGAGGAGTCGGGCGAGGTGCCGGAGATGACCAGGCCGGCCTCCTCGAGCTGCGCGCGGTAGGCGTTGTTGACCTCGTAGCGGTGGCGGTGACGCTCGGTCACCGACTCCGCGCCGTAGGTCGTGGCGACCACGGAACCCGGCGTCAGCGCGGCCTCGTACGAGCCCAGGCGCATGGTGCCGCCCAGGTCGCCCGCGCCGTCGACGATCGCGAGCTGCTCCTCCATCGTGGCGATGACCGGGTTCTTGCTCTCCGGGTCGAACTCGCTCGACGACGCGTCCTCGATGCCGAGCACGTTGCGCGCGTACTCGATGACCATCGACTGCAGGCCCAGGCAGATGCCGAGCGTCGGGATCCGGTTCTCGCGGGCCCAGCGCAGCGCGCCGAGCTTGCCCTCGATGCCGCGCACCCCGAACCCGCCCGGGACCAGGATCGCGTCGGCGCCGCCGAGCGCGTCCTCGGCGCCCTCGGGCGTCTGGCACTCGTCGGACGGGACCCAGCGGATGGTGACCTTGGCGTCGTTCGCGAAACCACCGGCACGCAGGGCCTCGGTCACGGACAGGTAGGCGTCCGGCAGGTCGATGTACTTGCCGACGAGCGCGACCTCGACCTGGTGCTCGGGCTGGTGGACGCGCTCGAGGAGCTGCGACCACCCGTCCCAGTCCACGTCGCGGAACGCGAGACCCAGACGGCGCACGACGTACGCGTCGAGGCCCTCCGAGTGCAGCACGCGCGGGATGTCGTAGATGCTCGGGGCGTCGATCGCGTTGACCACGGCCTCGTTGTCCACGTCGCACATGAGCGCGATCTTGCGCTTGACGGGCTCCGGGACCACACGGTCCGCGCGCAGGACGATCGCGTCCGGCTGGATACCGATCGAGCGCAGGGCCGCGACCGAGTGCTGCGTGGGCTTGGTCTTGAGCTCGCCCGAGGGGCCGATGTACGGCACGAGCGAGACGTGCAGGAAGAAGACGTCGTCGCGGCCCAGCTCGTGGCGGACCTGGCGGGCCGCCTCGAGGAAGGGCTGGGACTCGATGTCGCCGACCGTGCCGCCGATCTCCGTGATGATCACGTCGACGCCCTCGCCCGCCTGGGCGCGCATGCGCGACTTGATCTCGTCGGTGATGTGCGGGATGACCTGCACCGTGTCGCCCAGGTACTCGCCGCGGCGCTCCTTGGCGATGACCTGCGAGTAGACCTGGCCGGTCGTCACGTTGGACGAGGCCGGGAGCTCCACGTCGAGGAAGCGCTCGTAGTGCCCGATGTCGAGGTCCGTCTCGGCGCCGTCCTCGGTCACGAAGACCTCACCGTGCTGGAACGGGTTCATGGTGCCGGGGTCGACGTTGAGGTACGGGTCGAGCTTCTGCATCGTGACGCGCAGGCCACGGGATCGGAGCAAGCGACCCAGGCTCGAAGCCGTCAGCCCCTTACCGAGAGAGGAGGCCACGCCGCCGGTCACGAAGATGTGCCGGGTGCTGTGGTCCGAGCGGCCGCCGTTGACGGCGAGGGGTCTGTTCAGGTGATCTGCCACGGAACTCCATCCTAACAGTGACTCGTCGGGGGTGCGCCGGATCCAGCGTGGGATGACTCTCAGTCGGGTGCTCGTCCACCAGTCTGCGCGTCAGATGCCCGCGGCGCTCCCCACGTCCTAGCTCGGGTCCGCGACCTTCGGCGCACTCCCCCGGCCGCGACGCGCCAGCCCGACGACCGACGACCTGTCCGCGACCAACGAAAGCCCCACGACGAGCACGGCCGCGACCAGCGCGGCCCCGACGCCCACGGCGAGCGCCACGGCGACGTGCGCGTCGTCGGGCAGGAGGACGGCGCTGAGCCCCCGCCCTGCCGCGCCGCCGAGCGCCACACCCACGACCAGCACGGCCAGCGTGCGAGGCACGCCGCGCACCGCCTCGGGGCCGGCGTGGCGGCGCACCGCGAGCAGGAGCAGGAGGCCCGCGACGCTCATGCCCACCGCGGTCGCCACGCCCAGGAGTGCCAGCACACGCACCTGGTCGCCGTCACCGAGCGTCGCCGGGCCCACCACGGCCAGCGCTGCGACGACCACCCAGCCGGTCGCGGTCGCCACGACGGCCGCGCGCTGACGGTCCAGGACGTAGAGCGCGCGCGACAGGTGCAGGATCAGGGCGAAGCCCACGATGCCCGGTGCCATCGCGGCGGTGGCCGCTCCCAGACCCTCGACGGACCCGTCGGTGACGACGGCGAAGACCGCCTCGACCGCGGCCGAGGCCGCGACGAGCGCGGCCACCCCCACGCCCGAGACGAGGAGGATGGTCCGCGTCGTCGACGACAGCAACCTCTCGAAGAGCTCGTGGCTCCCCTGGGCCACGTGCTCGGCCAAGCGGGGGAACGCGCTCGTGGCGAGCGGGAACGCGAGCACCGCGTACGGCAGCAGGTAGACCTGCTGCGCGTAGAAGTACGTCGGGAACGTCTCCTCAGGACCGAAGTTGGTGGCTGCGTACATCGCCGCGAGCACCGACACCTGCTGCGCGACGAGCGCCCCCACCCCGGCGAACGCCAGGTTGCGGGCACGGACGCCCTCTCCCCCGGGGAAGCGCAGGGTCGGGCGCAGCCGCGTCCCGGTACGGGCGACGGGGACGACCAGAGGCAGCGCCAGGGCCGCGACCCCGAGCGTCGTCCCCCAGCCCAGCCACGCGATCGCGTCCGTGGATAGTGCCGCGACGTCCGCCTGGTTCCCGTCCGCCATGCCCGCGAACACCAGGTACACCACGATGACCACGACGCTCGAGACGAGCGGCGCGAAGGCCTGCCAGAAGAAGCGCTTGTGCGCCTGGAGGATCCCCCCGAGGATCACCGCGACCCCGTACAGGGGGATCTGCAGCGCGAAGACGCGCACGAACAGCGCCGTGACATCGATCAGGTCAGGGTGCTTGGCAGCCATCAGGACGTGAGCGATCGGGTAGGCGAGCGCCGCGAGCAGCGCGCCGAGCGGCACGAGGACCAGGAGGGTCCACCCCAGCAGCGCCGACGCGATCTTCGACACGTCGACCCGGGCGCCTCGCGCGATGGGGCCCGCCAGCAGAGGCACCACCGCGCCCGCGAGCGCGCCGCCGGCCGCGACCTCGAACAGGACGTTGGGCAGGACGTTGGCCGACGTGTAGGCCGCGCCCACACCGGGAGTGCCGACCGCCCACGCCATGACGAGCGAGCGGGCGAAGCCCACGAGCCGGCTCGCGATCGTCACGGCCGTGATCATGAGGGCCGCGCCCGCGAGCGTCTGCGTCCCAGCACGCACCCGGGAAGCACGCGCGGGGCGTGGCGCGGGCGCGGTGTCCTGGCCCGGCGTCACGTCCTCGCTCAAGCCGGTGCGTCCTGACCGGACGACGGCTCGCCGACGGGCGACGCCGCGGACGAGGCCGGCGGCGTCGGGTGGGCGGCGGGAGCCGCAGGACGCCGCCCCCACTGGTCGAACCGGCGCAGCAACGGGTTGCCGTCGATGACCTTCGAGAAGCTGACCTTCTCGCTCGCGACGTTGAGTCCCAGGACCCCGGCGAGCGCGACGAGACGCACGGCGCGCGGCGTCCCGAACGCCACCTGGGTGCCCACGAGCGCACCCAGCGCGTTGGCTCCTCCGTCACCGAGCATGTCGCGCTCGCTCAGGTCGCCGGGAGCGGCCGCGACGGCAGCACCGAGCACCGCGCCCGAGGTCGCCCCCACGGGCGTCACCGCGAGAGGCAGCGCGAGCGCCGCCCCCGACTTGAGCGCGCGCCCGGGACGCAGGTCGAGGAGGTTGAAGAGGTTGGCGCTCAGAGCCACGATCGAGCCGTTGACCGCGACGTCGGTCAGGTAGCCGAGCGTGGACCCGGTCCTGCGCGTGCCGACGAAGGCCGCGGCGAGGGAGGTCGTCCCGATCCCGAGGACCTTGAGGCCACCGGTGGTGACCTGGCCCTTCAGGAGTGCCCCGACGTGCCCCTTGATGCCCTTGGTCCGCGTCGAGGTGTCCTCCGCGAGATCGTCCACCAGACCGAATGCTCCGCCCCCGGCGGTCGCGAGCGCGGTCGCCGTCCGGGTGCGGGCGTCGGGTCCCGCGACGAGAGCTCCCGCGACGAGGCCCGCGGCCACCGCCGGCCCCTCGAGCAGGCTGATGGGTTCGCCCCGGTGGTTCGTGCGCGTCCACCGCTCGGGACCGCCGGGCGAGACCGTGTCGAGCACGCTGCGTGCCCCGCCCGTCACGACGGCCGACACGACGCCTGCGCCGAGGGCGCGGAGGAAGGTGCCCATCGATCAGCCCTCGGCCGTCTCGCCGGTGGTGCCGGCGCCGTCGGTCCCGTCGGTGCCCTCGGTGCCGAGCGGCGTGTCGGGCGCTCCTGCGGGCGTGCGGTCGACCGGGGGGAGCTGCACGGATGGCGGGATGACGGCGGTCGCGCCGTCCTCGAACCCGAACTGTCCCACCTTGTCGCCGATGCGGGCAGCGAGGGCGAGCGGGACGGAGATCTGGCCGGCCGGGGCCTCGATGCCGCTCACGGTCGACAGGACGGCCGCGAGGTCCGCGTCGGCCGTGATGGTCGAGATCAGGTCGCCCGGCACGGGTGTCGAGCCTGCGACGAGCGATCCCTCGGAGCGCGCCTGGGCGGCCTGTGCGAGCAGGACCTCGATCGAGACCGCGTAGGTGTCGGCCTCCTCGTCCGTGGTCCCGGTGGTCGTGCCGGTCGTCGGGGCGACCTTGCTCTCGGGCGCGAGGAGCAGGACGACGTCCGCAGGGACGTCCTGCTCCTGGACGACCTCGATGAGCTCTGCCTGCGCGAGCTTGAGCTCGATCTGGACCGCCTCGGGGGTGCGCTCCTCGGGGGCGGCGAGCTGCTTCGCCGTGAGGGACGTCGCGAGCCCGGCGGCCAGCTTCTCGTCCGTCCCGGACTCCGTGACGCCCGTCACGAGGTCGGTGATCTCGGTCGCCGTCGCCTTGCGCGCGTCCTCCTGCTTCTTGTCGGTCCACGCACCGTCGAGCCGGACGTGCCCGACGATGCTCGCGCCGGCGCCCTCGAGCTGCTCCTGCACGGCCTCGTACCGCTCGTCGTCGACGTCGCCGAGGTCCACCACGGCGACGCGCCGGTCCTGGAGCGTGCCCGCGACCAGCTGCGGGCCCGAGGCCACGATGAACTCCTGGTCGTCGGCGACCTTGAGGTTCGTCGCGTCGAGCTGGTCGCGCAGCTCGTTGCGCTCGAGGCGCAGCTGCTCGACCTGCCCGGTCAGCTGGTCGCCGATCGCGCCCTGCAGCGGTCCGGCGCCCAGGATGATCCCGACCGCCAGCGCCAGGAAGACCGAGATCAACGAGACGATGTGGTACCTGAAGTCGATCACTGTGCTGTTGCGTCCTTCGTGTCCGTGCGGGGCGACGTGCGGGCGGCGCGCGTCAGGGAGGTGGTGGGTGCGTACGGTCCGGGGCTCATGCGCCCCCGAACAGTGCGCCGATCCACGAGGTGAAGTCGTCGATGCGGGCACCGATGATGCCGAAGACCGTCTGCCCTGCGGCCGTGGACCACATCGCCATGATCACGGCGAAGAGCCCGGCGAGCGAGAGCAGGGTCAGCTGCAGGTTGGAGATCCGGTGCTGGTACAGGCGCGAGACGCCCTTGGCGTCGACGAGCTTGCCGCCCACGCGCAGGCGCGTGAGGAACGTGCTGGCCATGCCCGAACGGCCCTTGTCGAGGAACTCGACGAGCGTCGCGTGCGTGCCGACCGCGACGATCAGCTCGGCCCCCTTGTCGTCGGCCATGAGCATCGCGATGTCCTCGCTCGTGCCGGTCGCCGGGAAGACCACAGGCTTGACGCCGAGCGCCTCGACGCGCTCGAGACCGGGAGCCTTGCCGTCGCGGTAGGCGTGCACCACGATCTCGGCACCGCACGCGAGCGCGCGGTCCGAGACGGAGTCCATGTCGCCCACGATCATGTCGGGCTTCCAGCCCGCGTCGATGATGGCGTCCGCGCCGCCGTCCACGCCGATCAGGATCGGACGGTACTCCTTGATGTACGGGCGCAGCGTCGCGAGGTCCTCGCGGTAGTGGTAGCCGCGCACGACGATCAGGACCTGACGACCCTCGATCACGGTGCGGATGTCCGGCACGCCTACGCCGTCGAGCAGGAGCTCACGCTCGCGCCGCATGTAGTCCATGGTGTTCTCGGCGAAGCGCTCGATCTCCTCGGAGAGCCCCGCGCGCGCCTCCTCGAGGCTGACCGCGATGGTCTCGGAGGTCTGGCGGACGCCCTCTGCGAGCAGGTCCTCACCCGCGAACACCTTGCCGTCCTCGAGGCGCAGCTCGCGCCCGTCGGAGATGCTCATGATGCCGCTGCCGAGGTCGTCGATGAGGATGATCCCGGCGTCGACGAGGATCTCCGGGCCGAGGTTCGGGTAGCGCCCGGAGATCGACTTCGCCGCGTTGAGCACCGCGAGGGGCTTGGCGGTGACCAGGGCGTCCGCCGCGACGCGGTCGATGTCGAGGTGGTCGATGACGGCGACGTCACCGGGCTTGAGCCTCTTGGTGAGCGCCTTGGTGCGGGCATCGACTCGTGCGGGGCCGCTGGTTCCCGGCTCCGTCACGTCGGACGTGGATCTGCGCAGACTGATTCTCATCGCGGCTATCGTCCCACGACCGAGGACTCGAGCAGTTCGAGCGCGTGCTGCCGTGCGGCGTCCGACTCGTCCTGGCCGGAGAGCATGCGCGCCAGCTCGCGGACGCGCTCCTCGCCCGTGACCTCGTGCACGCCCGTGACTGTGACGGGATCGGCTCCGTCCCCGCCGTGCGACTTGGTCACGACGAGCTGCGAGTCGGCGAACGCGGCCACCTGCGCGAGGTGCGTCACGACGATCACCTGCGCGGACCGCGCGAGCGAGGCGAGCCGTCGACCGACCTCGACCGCGGCGCGCCCGCCGACCCCCGCGTCGACCTCGTCGAAGACGAAGGTGGGGAGCGGCGCGGCAGCGTCGGTTCCTGCGTCGGCACCCGACGTGGCGAGCGCGACCTCGATCGCGAGCATGACGCGTGAGAGCTCACCGCCCGAGGCCCCCTTGCCGAGCGGGCGCGGCGGCGAGCCCGGGTGCGGGACGAGCGAGAGCGTCACGACGTCGGCGCCCCACGGGCCGGGCTCGTCGGCGGGCGTCACGTCGACCTCGAGCCGCGAGCCGCTCATGGCCAGGCCGGCGAGCTCCTCGGTCACGGCGTGCGCGAGCCGCACGCCCGACGCGGTGCGCGACGCGGTGATGCGCGCGCCCAGAGCGGACAGCAGGGCAGTGAGCTCGTCGGCACGCTCGGTCATCGAGCGCAGGCGCTCACCGCCGTCGTCGAGGTCCAGCAGGCGCAGCCCGGCGTCGCTGGCCCAGGCCAGGACGTCGTCGATCGTCTCGCCGTAGTTCCGGGTCAGGGCGCTCAGCGCGGCCAGGCGCGTGTGCGCCTGCTCGAGACCCCCGGGGTCCGCCTGGAGGTCCTCGACGTAGCCCGAGACCTCGGTCGCGATGTCCGCGAGGGCGTACCCGACCCCGGCGATCCTCTCGACGAGCCCGGCGAGGCTCGGGTCGAGCTGGCTCGCGGCCTCGAGCGCGCGGCGTGCGCGCTCGACGGCGGAGCTCGCGTCACCGGGGACGTCTCCCCCGTCGAGCGCGTCGTCGCTGACGATCGCGTCGTGCGCGGCCTGCGCCCCGAGACGCAGCTCCTCGGCGTTGCCGAGGCGGGCGACGAGCGCGGTGAGGTCGGCGTCCTCGCCCGGCTGGGGGTCGACGCGCTCGATCTCGGCGAGCCCGAAGCGCAGCAGCTCGGACTCGCGCGCGCGCTCCTGGGCGCGCGTGGTCAGGTCGGCGATCTCCTCCAGGAGCCCGCTGCGCTCGGTCCACGCGGCGCGGTACTCGTCGAGGAGCGCGGCGTGCGCGTGGCCCGCGAACGCGTCGAGGGCCGCGCGCTGGTGGCTCGGGGTCCGCAGGCGCAGCTGGTCGGCCTGCCCGTGGACGGTCACGAGGTCGTCGGCGATCTCCGCGAGCACGCCCTGGGGCACGCTGCGGCCGCCCAGGTGCGCCCGCGAGCGGCCCTCGGCCGCGACGGTGCGCAGGACCACGACGGTCCCGTCGTCGTCGACGCTGCCGCCGGCCTCGTCGATCCGCTGCCCGACGGCGTCGCGCCCGCTCACGCGCAGGCGCCCCTCGACCACGGCACCGGTCGCGCCGGGGCGGACGGTCGACGGGTCGGCCTTGCCGCCCATGAGGAGGCCGAGGCCGGTCAGGACCATCGTCTTGCCTGCGCCCGTCTCACCCGTGATCACGGTCAGCCCAGGGTGCAGGGGGACGCGGGCGGAACGGATCACGCCCAGGTTCTCGATCGAGATCTCCTCGAGCACGGTCACTCCCCCTTCGGGTCGGGTGTGGTCGGGCGTCCGCCGTCGGGTCGCTTCGCGGCGTCCACGGCGGCGGTCGCCGCCTGGCGTGCGACGCGGGCCGCCTCGGCCGCGTCCTCGGCCACGCGTCCTCGCCACCCGACGACCGGCAGGGAGAACTTGGAGACGAGCCGGTCGGTGAACGGCGCCGTGCTCAGGCGGGCGAGCCGGATCGGCGAGTCGCCGCGCCGGACCTCGACGCGCGAGCCCGCGGGCAGGTCGATGCGCCGGCGTCCGTCGCACGTGAGGACCCCCGGGCCCGCGGAGCGTTGCAGCAGCTCGAGCGCGAACGTCGACGAGGGACCCACGACGAGCGGGCGGGCGAACAGCGCGTGCGCCGCGAGGGGCACGAGCAGCATGGCGTCGACGTCGGGCCACACGATGGGGCCACCGGCCGAGAACGCGTGCGCCGTGGACCCGGTCGCGGTGGACATGACGACGCCGTCGCAGCCGAACGAGGACAGCGGACGGCCGTCGACGCCGATCGCGACCTCGATCATGCGTTCGCGGGACGCCTTCTCGACCGTGGCCTCGTTGAGGGCCCATCCGACGCGCGGCTCGTCCTCGCCGGGGAGCGTGACCCGGACCTCGAGGACACCGCGCTCCTCGACCACGTAGTCGTGCGCGGCCAGGCGCTGGACGGCGGCGTGCAGGCCCTCGCGCTCGGCCTCGGCGAGGAAGCCGACGTGCCCGAGGTTCACGCCGAGCAGCGGGACGCCCGTGCCGTGCGTGAGCTCGGCCGCTCGCAGGATGGTGCCGTCACCGCCCAGGACCATGACGACCTCGGACTCGGCGACGCCCTCGCGCGTGCGGAGCTGGGCCATGTGGTCGCCGAACGTCTCGGCGAGGTCGTCGTCGTGCAGCCCGACCTCGAAGCCCGCGTCCTGGAGCTCCTTGACCGCCTCGTGCAGCGCGACGACCGCCTCGGGTCGTCCACCGTGCGTGACGATCAGCACTCTCCTGGTCACAGGGCTCCTCCGGTCGATCGGTGCGGGTCCGTGCCGACGGCACGGCCCAGGTGGTCGGTCTCGCCGACGCGCGACGGTGCCTGGTCGCGCCGTCCTGCGTGGTCGCGCGGCGCAGCCTGGTCGTCGGGCACTGCGAGCGAGTCTGTCAGGTCGACGGACCGGGCGCCCTCCGGTTCGCCGGCAGGTTCATCGACCAGCGCGACGAGGGGCTGCTCGCCGAGCGGCGAGCGGACGGCGCGTTCGATCGCGCTCTCGAGCCCGGCGGGGCGGAGGTCCTGGTGAGTGCCCCTCGGCAGGTCCCCTGCTTGCGGTTCGGGGCGCAGCCACAGGAAGAACTCGCGATTGCCGCTGGGGCCGGGCAGCGGGCTCGGGATCACGCCGAGCGGGCGCAGGCCCAGGCGGGCGGCGTCGAGCGCCACGTCGAGCACGGCGCGCGCGTGCAGCGCCGGGTCGCGGACCACTCCCCCGGTGCCCAGGCGGTCGCGGCCGACCTCGAACTGCGGCTTGACCATGAGGAGCAGGTCGGTGCCGGGTCCGACGACCCTCGCCACGGGGGGCAGCACGAGCCGCAGCGAGATGAAGGACAGGTCCGCGACGACGACGTCGGGCGTCACGTCGAGGTCCGCCGGGGTCAGGTCTCGGACGTTGAAGCCCTCGCGGACGGTGACACGCGGGTCGTCGCGCAGCGCGGGGACGAGCTGGTCGTGCCCGACGTCGACGGCCACGACCCCGCGCGCACCACGGCGCAGCAGGACGTCGGTGAATCCCCCGGTCGAGGCTCCGAGGTCGAGCCCCAGGGCCCCTTCGATGCGGGGAGCCTGCTCGGGCGTCCGGGCACGGATCGCGTCGAGGGCGCCGGCCAGCTTGAACGCGGCACGGGACGCGTACCCCTGGTCGGCCGGGTCGGGGTCGACGTGGATCTCCTGGTCGGGTCGCACGGGCAGGGAGGCCTTGGCCACGACGCGTCCGTCGAGGCTGACGCGCCCTGCGCCGATCAGCTCGGCGGCGCGCCCGCGTGAGCGGGCGAGGCCCCGGCGGACGAGCTCGGCGTCCACGCGTGCGCTCACGCTCAGTCCTCCGCGTCCGCGAGGCGGACCTGCAGGGCCTCGTGGATCGCGTCGAAGACGGTGACGTGGTGCTCGAGGGGCGCGTCGGTCAGCTCGTCGAGCCGGCCGAGGGCCGCGGTGACCGCGTCGTCGGTGGGTTCGCCGCCCGACGCCGTCACGCCGGTCCGCACGTCTCCGGGGGTGGGGACGGGGGTCGGGGTGGGAGCGCCGTCGTCGACGGTGTCCTGCGCCATGCGTGTTCCTCCAGTCCGTGTCCAGGGGTCGGGTGCGTCGCACCGGTGCCGTGGTGCGCGGCTGAGAGCCGCGCAGTCACCGCACCGGTGCAACGCTACCGGTCAGGACAGGATCTCAGGCGTTACCGACAGCGAGATCGGGCACGCTGTCGGCATCCACCGATCCCCCCGCGTCGACCGTCGCCCATGCCGCGCCGCACGCGGCACGGATCAGGTCGACGCCCTGAGGTCCGGTCAGCTCGAGCACACCCTCGGTCGCTCGCGCGGCGGACTCCCCGCACGTCCACCAACCCTCGGCGGCCTGGACCGGCGCCTCGTGGGGCACCAGGAGGCTCAGGAGGTCGGCACCGATGTAGTGCGGGCGCAGCCCGGGCTCGGCGAGGACCGCGTCGCGGCCCCCGTTGACGCCGGTCAGGACGTGCAGGCCCGGGTACCCGCCCGAGCGCGCGCCGGCGAGGTCGGTGTCCAGACGGTCACCGACGACGAGGGGCGACGAGGCCCCTGCCCGCTCGACCGCGAGGTGGTACATGGTCGGCGAGGGCTTGCCCGCGCTCGACGGCTCGACACCCGTGGCGGCCTGCACAGCACGCACGAGCGAACCGTTGCCGGGCGCGAAGCCACGGGCCGTGGGGAGCGACAGGTCGAGGTTGCTCGCGACGTGCCAGGCCCCTCGCTGGATCGCGTACGCGGCCTCGGCGAGCTGCGCCCAGCCGAGCTCGGGCGCGAAGCCCTGCGCGACCGCGACAGGCTCCTCGTCCGCGCTCTCGACGATCACGAAGCCCGCGTCGTGCACGGCCGTGAAGAGACCCGCTCCGCCGACGACCAGGACGCGAGCCCCGGGCTCCAGCCGGGTCCGCAGGAGCGCTGCGGCGGCCTGGGCGGCCGTCATCACCTCGTCCGAGGACGTGGGGATGTCCAGCTCGGTGAGCTGGGAGGCGACCGACTGCGGCTCGCGCGACGCGTTGTTCGTCACGAAGACGAGGCGCATGCCCGCGGCACGGGCCCCCCCGAGGCCGGTAGCGGCGTTCGGGATGGGCTCGTGCCCGCGGTAGGCGACGCCGTCAAGGTCGACGAGGGCCAGGTCGTAGCGTTCTGCGAGCGGGATGTCGCTCGCGATCAGCCCCAGGCTCACTTGGTCTCCTCGTCGTTCTCCGTGCCCGACGCCGCAGCGTCCGTCTCGTCCGTGGGGGCGGCCTCGGTGTCGGGGGCGTCGGAGTCCGACCCGTCGGTCTCGTCCTCGTCGGACGGCGCGGCATCGCCCTCGTCAGAGTCCTCTTCGGTCTCGTCCTCGTCGAGCTCGACGGCGTCCTCGGTCAGGTCGTACACGACGACCTCGTCGTCGAGCGACGTGCCGAGTGCCGCGGCGAGTGCGCGGGGGTCGACGTCCGCGAGGATCGCGGCGGCCTCGTCGAGACGACCTGCGGCCTCGAGGACACTGGCGCGGGCCTGGAGGACTCGCAGTGCGAGGTCTCCCTGCGCCTCGGCAGCGGGGATCTGGTCGAGGACGGCCAGAGCAGCCTCGAACTCACCGAGGTCGGCACGTGCGCCGCTCACGACGAGCGCGAGCTCGGTGCGGCCGTGCGCGTCGAGCGTGCTCGCCTCCTCCGATGCAGCAAGGGCCAGGGCGCGCTCGGGGCGCTCGAGCCCACGCTCGCAGTCGGCCATGATCGGGAGGTGCTCCGAGGAACCGTTGAGGCGGCGAACGGTGCGCAGCTCACGCAGCGCCTCGGCGTACCGGCCCGTCTGGTAGGCCGTCAGGCCGGCGGCCTCGCGGACCACGTCGACGCGGCCTGCTCGACGGACGGCAGCCTGAGCGTGCTCGTAGGCGAGCTCGGGGTCCGTGTCGATCAGCTTCCCGGCCATGACCAGGTGGCGTCCGACGACCGTCGCGTTCTCCTTGCTCAGGGTGCGCAGGCGGCCCCGCACGTCACGGTCGAGGTCCGAGAACTGCACCGCTTCGTCGATCTCCGGGCCCGCGAAACGCTGGTCCTGCGGAGGACGCGACTGACGCTCTCCCTGATCGGTCGAACGCTGCGGGCGGTCACCGTAGCTCTTGCGCTCGCCGCCACCGGACTGGGGACGGTCGCTGTAGCTCTTGCGCTCACCACCACCGGTCTGGGGGCGGTCACCGTAGGAGCGGCGCTCGCCGGAGCCCGAGGATTGGGGGCGGTCGCCGTAGCTCTTGCGCTCACCACCACCGGACTGGGGACGGTCACCGTAGCTCTTGCGCTCACCACCACCGGACTGGGGACGGTCACCGTAGCTCTTGCGCTCACCACCACCGGACTGAGGGCGGTCACCGTAGGAGCGACGCTCGCCGGAGCCCGAGGACTGGGGACGGTCGCCGTAGGAGCGGCGCTCGCCGGAGCCCGAGGACTGGGGGCGGTCACCGTAGGAGCGACGCTCACCGGAGCCGGAAGACTGGGGGCGGTCACCGTAGGAGCGACGCTCACCGGAGCCGGAAGACTGGGGGCGGTCACCGTAGGAGCGGCGCTCGCCACCACCGTAGGAGCCACCACCCGACTGCGGGCGGTCACCGTAGGAGCGACGCTCGCCAGAGCCCGAGGACTGGGGACGGTCACCGTACGAGCGGCGCTCGCCAGAGCCCGAAGACTGGGGGCGGTCACCGTAGGAGCGGCGCTCGCCACCACCGTAGGAGCCACCACCCGACTGCGGGCGGTCACCGTAAGAACGGCGCTCACCAGAGCCCGAAGACTGGGGACGGTCACCGTAGGAGCGGCGCTCACCACCACCGTAGGAGCCACCACCCGACTGCGGGCGGTCACCGTAAGAACGGCGCTCACCACCACCGTAGGAGCCACCACCCGACTG
>NZ_JBHXBO010000105.1:0-14396 GCF_042726775.1 Oerskovia sp. NPDC060287 | reverse complement strand
CGCCTGCCGGGGCGTGCGTGCGCCCGGGGGGGCTGCGGGTCGCGGGGGCGGGGTCGCGCCGGTGCGAGGCCCCTGGAGCGGGTCAGAGCCCCAGGTGCTCGAGCCAGGCGAGACCCGCGAGCGCCCGGCCCAGGGAGCGGTCCGGGAGGCACGGCCGGTCCGGGGGAGCGGGGCGGCGCGCGGTGTCCAGGGAGAATCCTGCGAACCCGCCGACGATCGAGCGCAGGTCCTCGGGGTGCACCTCGGCACCCAGCGGGTGGTCGTCGAACACGGCCGTGAGCCAGGCTCCGGCGCGCTCGGCGTCGTCCCAGCGCACGACCGGTGGTCCGCCGTCGCACGGGACCTCGACGTCGACGGGTTCGAACACCCCCTCGACGCCCTGGGCGCCGACCGTGACGAGCAGGTGGGCGAGGTCGAGCCAGCCCGCCCCGCGCATGGCGTAGGGCCAGTCGAGGACGTAGACCTGGTCGTCGGTCACGGCGAGGTTCTCGGCCCGCATGTCGCCGTGGACGATCGACTCGCCCTCGCACGCGACGAGCACGCCCAGCTCGGTCTCGACGAGCCGGTCCAGGTGTTGTGCCGCCCAGGGCGAGACGTGCTCGAGGTGCCGGTACGGCTCGCGCTGGACGCGGCCCCAGCCGATCGCGGCCGACGCGAGCTGGGGGCCGGCGGGCGGCAGGGGGATCTGGCGTGCGCCGGGGACGCGCGCGAGGTCGTCGAGGGTCTCGAGCACGCGACCGAGCACGGCGGGGTCCCACGGGACGCGGGGCGGGTAGCCGTCGATCGCCTCGTACGCGAGCACGATCCAGTCACCGTCGCCGTGACCCCACAGGAAGCGCGGCATGGGGACGGCTGCGGGCAGGCGCACCGAGATCTTGGCCTCGGCCCGGTGCAGGTCGGCGCACTCGGGCGCGTCGAGAGTGCGGGCCGCCTTGAGGAAGACCTGGTCGCCCGTCGAGAGCCGCACGAGCGAGCCCATGCCCGGGCTGAAGCCGCTCACGACGCTGATCTCCTCCACGACCCGGGCGTTCATGGTCGCCTCGATCTCGTCGCGCAGCTCGGCGGGGAGCTGCGCCCAGCGCAGCCGGTCGCTCGCGTGGGCGCGCGGATCCTCCGGTGAGCGGACCACGGTGGTGGTCGCGGCGTCGTCGGGCATGGGGTGTGGCACTCTCACAAGGTGAGGAGGGGAGTCTGAGGGGGGAACCGCGCGAAGGCGTCCCGGGGGCGGTCCACGGCGGGGAACGAACCGAGGACGTCGATCCGAGGACGATCGGGCATCTGTCAAGATATCGCGTTTTCCTGGGCTGTCCAGCGCGGTCCCACAGGTCGGCCGAGGGGCCTCGGGACGTCCCTCGGCGACCGTGTGACAACGAGCCCCAGGAACCCTTCGTAGACTGGACGACTGTGATCGCCCCATGACCTCCACCCCTGCCGCGCCCGGTGCCGGCGCGTACCTCGACCACGCCGCGACGACCCCCATGTCTCCCGCGGCGATCGAGGCGTTCGTCGCGGAGCTGACGGCGACCGGCAACCCGTCCTCGCTGCACTCGGCGGGACGGGCAGCGCGCCGTGTCGTCGAGGAGTCGCGCGAGGCCGTGGCCGCGGCGCTCGGCGCGCGCCCCAGCGAGGTGATCTTCACCGCGGGAGGCACCGAGTCGGACAACCTCGCGATCAAGGGCCTGTTCTGGGGACGTCGCACGACCGAGCCCCGGCGGCGGCGCATCCTCGTCTCGGCGGTCGAGCACCACGCGGTGCTCGACCCGGCGTTCTGGATGGCCGAGCACACGGGCGCGGAGATCGTCCTGCTGCCCGTCGACGACGAGGGGCGCCTCGACCTGGACGCCCTGCGGGCCGAGCTCGCGGCCAAGGGCGACGAGGTCGCGCTGATCTCGGTCATGTGGGCCAACAACGAGGTCGGGACGATCCAGCCGGTCCAGGAGGTCGTGCAGATCGCGCGCCCGTACGGGATCCCCGTGCACTCCGACGCTGTGCAGGCCGTGGGCCAGGTCCCGGTGGACTTCACCGCGAGCGGGCTCGACGCCCTGACCCTCACGGGCCACAAGCTCGGCGGGCCGGTGGGCGTGGGCGCCCTGCTCGCGAAGCGGGGGCTGCCGCTCACGCCCGTGCTGCACGGCGGCGGGCAGGAGCGCGGCGTGCGCTCGGGCACGCTCGACACCCCGGCCATCCGGTCGTTCGCGGTCGCGGTGACCGAGGCCGTCGGGGCGCGCGCCGAGCGCGCCGAGCACCTGGCCGGGCTGCGCGACGAGCTGGTGCGCGGCGTGCGCGCGGCCGTCCCCGGCGCGGTCCTGCGGGGGCCGGACCCGCTGGTCGACCCGTCGCGGCGGCTGCCCGGCAACGCCCACTTCACGTTCCCCGGCTGCGAGGGAGACTCGTTGCTGTACCTGCTGGACTCGGCCGGCGTCCAGACGTCGACGGGTTCGGCGTGCCAGGCCGGGGTCCCGCAGCCCTCGCACGTCCTGCTCGCGATGGGCGTGCCCGAGGACGACGCGCGCGGCGCGCTGCGGTTCTCGCTCGGCGCGACCTCGACGCACGCCGACGTTCAGCGGCTCCTGGACGCGTTGCCCCAGGTCGTGGCGCGCGCGCAGGCCGCGGGTCTCGCGTCCTCCGTGGGCACGAGCCGGGGCGTCAGCAGCACCACCACCAGCACGACGAGGAGGCCTGCATGAGAGTCCTGGCAGCGATGTCCGGCGGGGTGGACTCCGCCGTCGCGGCCGCACTGGCCGTCGAGGCCGGCCACGAGGTGGTCGGCGTGCACATGGCCCTGTCCCGCAACCGTGAGCAGTTCCGCGCCGGGTCGCGCGGGTGCTGCTCGATCGAGGACGCGGGCGACGCACGCCGCGCGGCCGACGTCCTGGGCATCCCGTACTACGTGTGGGACCTCTCGGAGCGCTTCGAGGACACGGTCGTCGCGGACTTCCTGTCCGAGTACGAGGCCGGGCGCACGCCCAACCCGTGCGTGCGCTGCAACGAGCACATCAAGTTCGAGGCGCTGCTCGACAAGGCGACCGCGCTCGGCTTCGACGCGGTCGCGACGGGCCACTACGCGCAGGTCGTCACGCGCGAGGTCACGGAGACCGGGCCCGACGGCGAGCCCGTGACCCGCACGGTCCGCGAGCTGCACCGCTCGCCCAACGAGGCCAAGGACCAGTCGTACGTGCTCGCGGTCATGGGGCCCGAGCGCCTGGCCCGCTCGATCTTCCCGCTGGGTGGCTTCACGTCCAAGGACGAGGTGCGCGAGGAGGCCGAGCGGCGCGGGCTGTCCGTCTCGAACAAGCCCGACTCGTACGACATCTGCTTCGTGTCCGACGGCGACACGCAGGGATTCCTGAGGTCGCGCCTGGGAGCACGCACCGGCGAGATCGTCGACAGCGAGGGCGAGGTCCTGGGCGAGCACGAGGGGGCGTACGCGTTCACGGTCGGCCAGCGCAAGGGCCTGGCCCTGGGGCGTCCCGCGGCCGACGGCAAGCCGCGCTACGTGCTCGAGGTCGAGCCGGTGTCCAACCGCGTCGTCGTGGGGCCCGCGGAGCTGCTCACGGTCGACCGGATCGTGGGGGACCGGTCGGTGTGGCTCGCGGACGACGTCCTCGCCGCCGCGGGCTGGGACCAGGCCGCGTCGGACTGGTTCGAGGCGACCGTCCAGGTGCGTGCCCACGGGGTGCCGGTCCCGGCGCGGGTGCGCGCCGTCGTCGGGCCTGCGGCGGGAGCGTCCGAGGAGGCGTCCGGTGCAGCGCCCGCGCAGGGCGGCGGCATGGAGGTCGAGCTCACGGGCGAGACGCTGCGCGGCGTGGCCGCGGGGCAGTCGCTCGTCGTGTACCAGGGCACGCGCGTGGTCGGGCAGTCGACCGTGCAGCGGGCCTACCGGGCCGCGCGTGCCACGAGCCTCGCGGGCTGAGCCCGTCTCAGACCGTGACGGGCACGCTGCTCCCCACCGCGGCGCCCGGCCGGGTCGCCGCGACGACCGCGCTCGTGGGCACCACGGGGTGCTCGCTCAGCTCGCGCACGAGCCACGCGTCGTCGCGCACCGCCCAGTGCTCGGCCTCGCGGCCGTCCACGAACCGCAGCATGTGCATCTCGCGGACCGTGAAGTGACGGCCCGTGGGGGCCAGTCCCCGGAAGTAGCCGGTGTGCCGCGCGCTGAACGCGACGTGCAGCGCCACCAGGTCGCCCTCGGCCACGGCGTGCAGCACCTCGACGTGCTGGTCGGAGAACGCGTCCGAGAACCAGTGCATGGTCGCGACGAGCCCTTCGAGCCCGCCCGAGGACCCGGGGGCCGGGTCGTGGTTGTGGAAGTCGGCGGCGACCAGCGCCGCCAGGGCCTGTGCGTGGTTTCCCGGTATCGCCTGGGTGTGCACGGCGATCGCGGTGGCCTTGTTGGTCGCGGTGGCCTCGTGGGTCGCAGCGGCCTCGTGGTTCGCGTCGGCCGCGGTCCCGGCCTGGTGGGTGCTTCTCATGTCCGCCTCGCTCGTCCGGCGGGGTCGTCCAACGGCCACCGCGTCGTCACGGTCTGTGGTGCATACTCATCACCCTTCACTCGGAGAGAGGGCCGCCGCAAGGGTTCGTGCGGGTGATGCGCGGGTGAGATCCCCGCGACGCGCCCCCCACGGGCCGTGCAGCGCGATCAGCAGAGCAGTTCTCAGCACGACACACCAGCAAGGAGCTCACGTCATGACGTCAGTCAGCGGGCACGGACCGTGGCCGGGCGGTGAGGGCACCGACGTGCTCGAGGCGCAGCAGATGATCTTCGGGGACCTCGCCGAGGTGCCCACAGGGGTCACGCCGGTCCCGTTCCTCGCGCGCCTGCCCCAGCGGGGACCAGGGGCCGACGGCGTGGGACGCACGGCGACCCTGCTCGCGGACCTGCCCGTCGAGATCGGCCCGCACGGCTGGAAGCTCGCCGACCGACCCGGCATGGACGAGCGTCGCGCGCAGGCGTTCCTGCGCGAGGACCTCGGTGCGCTCGCGATCGCGGGCCACGGGTACACGGGGCCGCTCGCCGTGTCGGTCGTCGGGCCGTGGACGCTCGCGGCCGAGCTCTACCTCGCGCGGGGCGACCGCGTGCTCTCCGACCGTGGTGCGGCGGCCGACCTGGCGGGCTCGCTCGCCGTCGGGCTGCGTGCGCACCTCGACGAGGTCCGGCGACAGGTGCCCGGTGCCGACCTCGTGGTGCAGGTCTCCGAACCGCTCCTGGGGCAGATCAACGCGGGCGTGCTGCCCACGTTCTCCGGGTACTCGCGCCTGCGCGCGGTCGAGGGGCCCGACATCGTCGAGGGCCTCACCGGGGTCCTGGACGCCGTGCGCCGGTGGGGTGCGCGCAGCGTCGTGCACGTGGGGCCGGCCTGGGTGGGGATCGCACCCGTGGTGCTCGCGGGCGCCGACGCCGTGGGTCTCGACCTCGCCGCGCGCGGCACGGGCTGGGACGAGAAGGGCTGGGAGCTGGTCGCTCGCGCGGTCGAGCGCGGCACCGGGGTCTGGGCGGGCTTGCCGCCCGCGAAGGTCTCGCAGTGCTCGGGCCCCAATCTCGGCGAGCTCGCGTCGCTCGTGACCGTCCCGTGGCGTCGCATCGGGCTCCCTGCCTCGGGGCTCGACGACGTGACGCTCCTCGCGGCACCTCGCGCAGGGGGAGTGGGTCTGGGTTCGGGGAGCCGGCTCGGGAGCACCGACGAGAACAGGGCGATGCTCGGGAACCTGGGGCGGGTCGCGGAGATGCTCGCGGAGCGGGCCCAGGACTGAGGGCTCGTGGGGGCACGGGCCTGCAGGCCGTGCCCCCCGGGGGAACGGGCTGGGGGCGCGGGCACCTCGTGGCCCCCCGGTGACGAGGTTCGGCAGCCGGGCTGCCGTACGTCCGCGGTGCCCGCTCGTTTTCGCCGGGACGGCCCCCGGTGCGTACGCTCGAAGCACGCGCTCGCGATCTGCGGTGCCCACGTCCGTCCACTCTCCCGAAGGAGCGCGATGCCCGCTCTGCACGCCGTCCTCTTCGACCTCGACGGGGTCCTGACACCGACTGCCGAGGTGCACATGCGTGCCTGGGAGCGTCTGTTCGCCCCCTTGTGCGTCGAGCGTGGTGTCGAGCCGTACACCTCGGCCGACTACTTCGCGCACATCGACGGCAAGCCGCGCTTCGACGGGGTCGCGACGTTCCTCGCCTCGCGCGGGATCGAGCTGCCGCGGGGCACGATCGACGACGCCCCCGGCGAGGGCACGGTGTGCGCGCTGGGCAACAAGAAGAACGAGATCGTGAACCGCATGTTCGTCGAGGAGGGCATCTCCCCGTACCCCGGCTCGATCGCCTTCCTCGACGCCGTGACGGCGGCCGGGGCGCAGGTCGCCGTGGTCTCGTCCTCGCGCAACGCGCCGTCGGTCCTGGCCGCGGCCGGTATCGCGGACCGTTTCGAGGTCGTCGTCGACGGCACGGTCGCGGCCGCGCACGGCCTCGACGGCAAGCCGTCGCCCGCGACCTACGAGTACGCGGCCGAGCTGTTGGGCGTGCCCACGACCGCGGCGATCGTGGTCGAGGACGCGATCTCGGGCGTCCAGGCCGGGGCGGCGGGCGACTTCGGCCTCGTCGTCGGCGTCGACCGCGGGGTCGGTGCCGAGGCCCTGGCCGAGCACGGCGCGGACCTGGTCGTGAGCGACCTGGGCGAGCTCGACGCGACGGTCCTCGACCGTCCGGCACACGAGGGGGTCCGCTGATGGGCGGGTTCGAGCACGGGTTCGACGGGACGATCGACCGCAGCCGCTTCCCGGCGGACCCGTGGAAGCTCACCGAGAGCCGGTACGCGTCGCACGACCTCGGGGTCACCGAGACGCTCTTCTCGGTCGCCAACGGGTACCTGGGCATGCGCGGGAACGTCGAGGAGGGCCGCGAGTCCCACACGCAGGGGACCTTCATCAACGGCTTCCACGAGACCTGGCGCATCCATCACGCCGAGGAGGCCTACGGCTTCGCCGAGGTCGGGCAGACGATCGTCAACGTCCCCGACGTCAAGATCATCCGCCTCTACGTCGACGACGAGCCGCTCCTGCTGCCCGTCGCGGACCTGATCTCCTACGACCGGTCGCTCGACATGGCCGACGGCGTGCTGCGCCGCGAGCTCCTGTGGCGGACGCCGTCGGGCAAGCGCGTGCTCGTGAAGTCCGAGCGCATGGTCTCGTTCGTCGAGCGGCACCTGGCCGTGCTCACGTTCGAGGTCACCATGCTCGACGACCCGGCGCCCATCGCGATCTCGTCGCAGATCCTCAACCGCCAGGACGGGCAGGACGAGTACCACGTCCCCTCGGCCGCGATGGGGCAGGGCTTCGACCCGCGCAAGGCCAACCAGTTCACCGAGCGCGTGCTCCAGCCGCAGGCGCAGTGGGGCGACGACCAGCGGCTCGTGCTCTCGTACCGCTGCACCAACTCGGGCATGACGCTCGCGGTCGCGGCGGACGACGACCTGGTCACCGAGAACACCTACGACGTGCGCACCCAGGTGGACGAGGACCTTGCCAAGCACGTCTACCGGATCCAGGCCGAGCCGGGCAAGACCGTGCGTCTGACCAAGACTGTGGCCTACCACACGTCGCGTGGCGTGCCCGCGATCGAGCTCATCGACCGCTGCCGTCGCACGCTCGACCGCGTGCGCGACGAGGGCATCGCGTTCCAGCACGCCGAGCAGCGTGAGTGGCTCGACGAGTTCTGGGCGCGCTCGGACGTCGAGATCCCCGGTCAGCCCGAGGTCCAGCAGGCCGTGCGCTGGAACATCTACCAGCTCGCGCAGGCCACGGCCCGCGCCGAGGGCAACGGGGTGCCGGCCAAGGGGCTCACGGGCACGGGGTACGGCGGGCACTACTTCTGGGACACCGAGATCTACGTGCTCCCGTTCCTGACGTACACGAGCCCGCGGTACGCGCGCAACGCGCTGCGCTTCCGCTACCAGATGCTCGACGCCGCCCGGCGCCGGGCGGGGCAGCTCTCGCAGCAGGGCGCACTCTTCCCGTGGCGGACGATCAACGGCGAGGAGGCCTCGGCCTACTACGCCGCGGGCACCGCGCAGTACCACATCGACGCCGACGTGACCTATGCCCTCATGCAGTACGTGCGGGCCTCGGGCGACGTCGACTTCCTCGAGCGCGAGGGCGTCGACATCCTCGTCGAGACCGCGCGCATGTGGGCCGACCTGGGGTTCTGGCGCGTCAACGGGGACGACTACTTCCACATCCACGGGGTCACGGGTCCCGACGAGTACACGACGGTCGTCAACGACAACCTGTTCACCAACGTCATGGCCCGCTTCAACCTGCGGGTCGCCGCGGAGACGCTCGAGACCATGCGGCGGGACGCGCCGCACGAGTACCAGGCGCTGGCGATCCGGCTCGGGGTGAGCGAGGAGGAGACCGCCGAGTGGGAGCGGGCCGCCAAGCACATGTCGATCCCGTTCGCCGAGCACCTGGGCATCCACCCGCAGGACTCGCACTTTCTCGAGCGGGAGATCTGGGACCTCTCGGGCACCCCGGCGGACAAGCGACCGCTGCTGCTGCACTACCACCCGCTCGTGATCTACCGGTACCAGGTCCTCAAGCAGGCCGACGTGGTGCTCGCGCTGTTCCTCCAGGGCGCCGAGTTCACGCCCGAGGAGAAGCTCGCCGACTTCGAGTACTACGACCCGTTGACCACGGGCGACTCGACCCTGTCGGGCGTCGTCCAGTCGATCATCGCGGCCGAGGTCGGGTACCACGAGCTCGCGCTCGAGTACTTCACGTCGTCGCTGCTCGTCGACCTCGAGAACCGGCACGCCAACGCGGCCGACGGCGTGCACGTCGCCTCGGCGGGCGGCACCTGGTCGGCGCTCGCGTTCGGGTTCGGCGGCATGCGGGACGACTGCGGGCGCATCAGCTTCGACCCGCGCCTGCCCCAGGAGTGGGAGTCCCTGACGTTCCGCGTGACGCTGCGCGACTCCCGGCTCAAGGTCACGGTCACGGTCGACGCGATCGAGCTCGTGTGCGAGACGGGCGACGGTGCGGACGTGCTCGTGCGGGGCGAGGCCGTGCACGTCGGTGCGGGCGAGACCGTCACGGTCGCGCTCGACGGCCAGGGGCCCGTGCTCCATGGCACGCCGAGCCTGCGCGACCTGACGGGCAACCGCCGCGAGGACGGGACGCTCATCACGGCTCAGGTGCCGCACTCCTAGCGCTCGACGGCCACGCCCGGCATCCAGCGAGGCGTCGGGTCACCGGCCAGGTCGACACACGCGAGGGCGGGCTCCCCGGGGAGCCCGCCCTCACGTCGTCCTGGTGAGTCTCAGCCGAGCTGCTCCCGCAGGAAGCGGTAGTGGATCGCGGCCATGTGCGCGGCCTGCGCGTTGTTCGCCGCGCCGCCGTGCCCGCCCTCGACGTTCTCGTAGTACGTCACGTCCTTGCCGGCCGCGAGCATCTTCGCGGCGAGCTTGCGGGCGTGCCCGGGGTGCACGCGGTCGTCCTTGGTCGACGTCGTGAAGAGCACGGGCGGGTACTCGCGCTCGGCGTCGAACAGGTGGTACGGAGAGAACGTCCTGATGAACTCCCACTGCGCGGGGTCGTCGGGGTCGCCGTACTCGGCAGCCCAAGACGCTCCCGCGAGCAGGTGCGTGTAGCGGAGCATGTCGAGCAGCGGGACACCCACGATCACGGCGCCGAAGAGCTCGGGGTACTGGGTGAGCATGTTGCCCGCCAGGAGCCCGCCGTTGCTGCGCCCCTCCATGCCCAGGTGCTCGGGCGTGGTGATCCCGCGGGCGACGAGGTCGCGCGCGACGGCCGCGAAGTCCTCGTACGCCTTGTGGCGCTTGGACTTGAGGGCCGCCTGGTGCCAGGCCGGTCCGTACTCGCCGCCGCCGCGGATGTTCGCGACGACGTAGACGCCGCCGTCCACGAGCCAGGCGCGGCCCAGCGTGCCGGAGTAGCCCGGGGTCAGGGAGACCTCGAAGCCGCCGTACCCGTAGAGCAGCGTGGGTGCGGCGCCCGGGCGGGAGCCGACCGGAGCGGGGGCGCGGTCGGCGGGCTCGGCGGCGCTGGTCGGGTCCGCACCGGCTGCGGGCCGGACGAGGTCCTCGCGCCCGACGACGAAGTACGGGACGCGCGTGCCGTCGTCGGACACCGCGAAGTGCTGGTCGATGACCAGCCCCTGAGCGTCGAAGAACGCGGGGCTCGACTTGAGGACCTCGGGGGCGGTGCCCGCACCCACGGTCAGGAGCGAGAGCGTCGAGGGCGTGAGGTAGTCGGTCGTGACGAGCCAGACGTCGTCGCTCTCCTCGGAGTCGACCGCGCCCACGACGACCGTGCCGATCGTGGGCAGGCCCGGCAGCTCGCTGCGGGTCCAGGGGGCGTCCGGGCCCTCCGCGAGAGGCGGCGGGGTCAGCACGTGCAGGCGGTTCTTGACGTCCTCGAGGACGTTGACGACGAGGTGGTGCGCCGTCCAGGTGGCCCCGGCGAGCGAGGTCGAGGGTGTGGGCTCGAACAGGACCGTGAAGCCGCGGGCCCCCGCGAGGAAGTCCTCGAAGCGGGTCGCGAGCAGCGAGCCCGCCACGTACGTGGCGCCGCCGACCGTCCAGTCGTCGCGCAGCTCGACGAGCATCCACTCGCGCTTGACGCCGACCTCCGCCGAGCGCGGGACGTCGATCTTGACGAGCTTCTCGTCGGGGGTGCCGGCATCCTGGACCAGGTAGGTCTCGCTGTCGTAGAACGCGATCGAACGACCCACGAAGTCGCGCTCGAACCCGGGGGAGTGCGTGCGCCAGCCCATGATGTACATGTCCTCGGGCTCGCCCTCGTACACGACGGTGGCCTCGGTCACGGGGGTGCCGCGGCGCCACCGCTTGACGATCCGCGGGTACCCCGACGGCGTCATGGAGCCCGGGCCGAAGTCGGTGTAGACGTAGACCGTGTCCGCGTCGATCCAGCCGAGCCCTCCCTTGGACTCCTCGCGCAGGAACCCGCCGTCCTCGGGCGCGACGAACGACTTGGTCACGAGGTCGAACTCACGCGTGACGTCGGCGTCGGAGCCGCCGGGGGACAGGTCGATCAGGGCGTGGCGCCACTCCTCGCCGGGCGCGGGGCGCAGCACGCTCGCGCCGTGCCAGACCCAGCTCTGGTCCTCGGCCTCGCCCAGCGCGTCGAGGTCGAGCACGAGCTCCCACGCGGGGTGGTCGGTGCGGTAGGAGTCGAGCGTCGTGCGGCGCCAGATGCCGCGCTCGTGCTGCGCGTCGCGCCAGAAGTTGTAGTAGTGCTCGCCGATCCGGGAGACGTCGGGGATCTTGTCGTCGGAGTCGAGGACCTCGCGGATCGCCTGCTCGGTCGCGGTGAACTCAGGGGTGGCCTCGATGGTCGCCGCGGTCTCCGCGTTGCGGCCCTGGACCCAGGTCATGGCCTCGCGGCCGTCGACCTCCTCGAGCCACAGGTAAGGGTCGTGCGGCGTGGTCGGCTGTGCGGTGGGCGTGTCGGTCACGGCGTTCTCAGCACTCATGCAAACACCCTAGGCGACCTGGCGGACGGGGAGTCTCGGCCTGGCCGCCCCGGAAGAGGGCGACCCCCTGTGGCCCGTGCCACATCCTGGAGCGGCTCTTGCATCTATCCGTACCTTGTGAAAGTATTCACAAGCAAGGGAAAGACACCACGCAGACCCGGCCGCTCGGGTCACTGGAGGAGCAACGTGAGCAGCACGAGCAAGGCCCCCGTAGGAGTCACCGAGATCGACGCGCTCGTCGACCGCGGTCTCAAGGCGCTCAAGCAGTACGACGCCTTCACCCAGGAGGACATCGACCGCATCGTGAAGAAGGCGTCGGTCGCGGCCCTCCACGAGCACGGTCGCCTCGCGCAGCTCGCGGTCTCCGAGACCGGGCGCGGAGTCTTCGAGGACAAGGCCACCAAGAACATCTTCGCGTGCGAGCACGTGCCGAACTCGATGGCCAACCTCAAGACGGTCGGCGTGATCGGCCGTGACGAGCTCACGGGCATCGTCGAGATCGCCGAGCCGGTCGGCGTGGTCGCCGGCATCACCCCGGTGACCAACCCGACTTCGACCGCGATCTTCAAGGCGCTCATCGCGCTCAAGACACGCAACCCCATCATCTTCGCCTTCCACCCCAGCGCCCAGCAGTGCTCGGTCGCCGCAGCCCGCATCGTGCGTGATGCCGCGGTCGCCGAGGGTGCCCCCGTGGACTGCATCCAGTGGGTCGAGCAGCCCTCGCTCGAGGCCACCTCGGCCCTCATGAACCACGACGGCGTCTCGCTCATCCTCGCCACCGGCGGCAACGCGATGGTCCGCGCCGCCTACTCGGCGGGCAAGCCGGCCCTCGGCGTCGGCGCGGGCAACGTCCCGGCCTACATCGAGAAGACCGCCAAGCTCGGCCGCGCGGTCAACGACGTCGTCCTGTCCAAGGGCTTCGACAACGGCATGGTGTGCGCCTCGGAGCAGGCCGTCATCCTCGACACCGAGATCTACGACGAGGCCCTGGCCGAGTTCGCCCACATGCACGCCTACCTCGCGAGCCCCGAGGAGAAGGCCAAGCTCGAGCGGTTCATCTTCGGCGTCGAGGCCGGCGGCGCGAACTGCGCGGGCGCCAAGCTCAACGCCTCGATCGTGGGCAAGAGCCCCCAGTGGATCGCCGAGCAGGCGGGCTTCACCGTCCCGGACGGCACGTCGATCATCCTGGCCGAGTGCGCCGAGGTCGGCCCCGCCGAGCCGCTGACGCGCGAGAAGCTCAGCCCGGTCCTCGCGGTGCTGCGCGCCCAGTCGACCGACCACGGCATCTCGCTCGCCGAGCAGATGGTCGAGTTCGACGGCCTGGGCCACTCGGGGGCGATCCACACCGAGGACAAGGACATCGCCGAGGAGTTCGGCCAGCGCGTCAAGGCCGTGCGCATCCTGTGGAACCAGCCGTCGGCGCTCGGCGGCATCGGCGACATCTACAACGCGCTGATCCCGTCGCTGACCCTCGGGTGCGGCTCGTACGGGCACAACTCGGTGTCGAACAACGTGTCGGCGGTCAACCTCATCAACGTCAAGCGGATCGGACGCCGGAACAACAACATGCAGTGGTTCAAGATCCCGCCGAAGACGTACTTCGAGCCGAACTCGATCCAGTACCTGGCCCAGATGCCCGATGTCGAGCGCGTCACCATCGTCACGGACAAGGTCATGAGCCAGATCGGGATCGTCGACAAGGTCCTCGACGTCCTGGGCCGCCGTCCCAACAAGGTCTCGATCCAGATCATGGACCAGGTCGAGCCCGAGCCGAGCGTCGAGACGGTCGAGAAGGGCGCGGAGATGATGCGCGACTTCAAGCCCGACACGATCGTCGCGATCGGCGGCGGGTCGCCCATGGACGCCGCCAAGGTCATGTGGCTCAAGTACGAGCACCCGGAGATGGCGTTCTCGGACCTGCGCGAGAAGTTCTTCGACGTCCGCAAGCGCGCGTTCAAGTTCCCCACCCTGGGCGACCTCGCCAAGCTGGTCTGCATCCCGACCTCGTCGGGCACGGGCTCGGAGGTCACGCCGTTCGCGGTCATCACGGACCACGCGACCGGGTACAAGTACCCTCTGGCCGACTACGCGCTGACCCCGTCGGTCGCGATCATCGACCCGGTCCTGACCGCGACGATGCCCGCCAAGCTCGCGGCCGACTCGGGCTTCGACGCCCTGACGCACGCGACCGAGGCCTACGTGTCGGTCTACGCGAACGACTTCACCGACGGCCTGGCGCTGCACGCGATCAAGCTGGTCTTCGAGCACATCGAGGCCTCGGTCACGCAGGGGGCCGACGCCCCCGAGGCCCGCGAGAAGATGCACAACGCGGCCACGATCGCCGGCATGGCGTTCGGCAGCGCGTTCCTCGGGATCGTGCACGCGATGGCCCACACGGTCGGCTCGTCGTTCGGGCTGGTCCACGGTCGCACCAACGCGATCTTCCTGCCGCACGCGATCCGCTACAACGGGCAGATCCCGACCAAGGTCACGGGCTGGCCCAAGGCCGAGAAGTACATCGCGCACGAGCGCTACCAGCAGATCGCCAAGCACCTGGGGCTGCCGGCCTCGACGCCCGAGCAGGCCGTCGAGTCGTACGCCCGGGCCGTCGAGGAGCTGCGGGCCAAGGTCGGGATCGAGCGCTCGTTCAAGGAGCAGGGTGTCTCGGAGCGCGAGTTCATCGGAGGCCTCGACGCCCTGGCGATGCGGGCCTACGAGGACCAGTGCGCCCCGGCCAACCCGCGGCTGCCGATGCTCGAGGACATGAAGGACATCATGGTCGCGGCCTACTACGGCACGAGCCGTGAAGAGGTCCGTGCCGAGCGCAAGGCCACCGAGGAGGCGCTCGCGCTCGCCGCGGCCGCCGAGACCTCGGAATGATCTGGGCACCGGCGTCCGGGGA
>NZ_JBHXBO010000104.1:0-14534 GCF_042726775.1 Oerskovia sp. NPDC060287 | reverse complement strand
GAGGCCCTTCGTCGTTCGCTCAGAGACCTGCCGTCAGACCTCGGGCACGGGCTCGAGGTAGAGAGCCCCGAGCGGCGGGACGCGCAGCTCGACCGAGGACGCGCGTCCCTTCCAGGGCCGCGGCTCGGACTCGACCTCGCCGAGGTTGCCGACCCCCGAGCCGCCGTAGACCTCGGCGTCGGTGTTGAGGACCTCGCGCCAGCGCCCGCCGTGCGGCAGGGCGAGGCGGTAGCCCTCGTGGGGGGTCCCGGCGAAGTTCACGACGACGGCGACCTGGTTCCCGGCCCCGTCGCGACGCAGGAACGCCAGGACGTTGTGGTCGGCGTCCTCGGCGTCGAGCCACTCGAAGCCCGCCGGGTCGTGGTCGAGGGCCCAGAGGGCGGGCGTGCGCCGGTAGAGGTCGTTGAGGTCGCGCACGAGGCGCTGCACCCCGGCCTTGCCGGGGTCGCCGAGCCCCGCCCAGTCCAGGCTCGCGGCCTCGTTCCACTCGGCGTGCTGCGCGATCTCGGAGCCCATGAAGAGCAGCTGCTTGCCGGGGTGGGACCACTGGTAGGCGAGGAACGAACGGACGCCCGCGCGCTTCTGCCAGTCGTCACCGGGCATCTTGCCGTAGAGCGAGCCCTTGCCGTGCACGACCTCGTCGTGACTGATGGGCAGGACGAACTGCTCGGAGTAGGCGTAGACCATCGAGAACGTGATCTCGTGGTGGTGGTAGCGCCGGTTGATGGGCTCCTCGGCGACGTAGCGCAGGGAGTCGTTCATCCAGCCCATGTTCCACTTGAGCCCGAACCCGAGGCCGCCCGCGTCGGTGGGGCGCGTCACGCCCGGCCAGGCCGTGGACTCCTCGGCGATCATCATCACGCCGGGCGTGCGGCGGTAGGCCGTCGCGTTGGTCTCCTGGAGGAACGCGATGGCCTCGAGGTTCTCGCGCCCGCCGTGCACGTTGGGGTGCCACTGGCCGGGGTTGCGCGAGTAGTCGAGGTAGAGCATCGAGGCGACGGCGTCGACGCGCAGCGCGTCGACGTGGAACTCCTCGAACCAGTACGTCGCGTTGGCGACGAGGAAGTTGCGCACCTCGTTGCGCCCGAAGTCGAACACATACGTGCCCCAGTCCGGCTGCTCGCCGCGCAGGGGGTCGGGGTGCTCGTAGAGCGGGGTGCCGTCGAAACGAGCGAGCGCCCACTCGTCCTTGGGGAAGTGGGCGGGCACCCAGTCGAGGATCACGCCGATCCCGGCGCGGTGCAGCGTGTCGACGAGGTGACGGAAGTCGTCGGGGTGCCCGAACCGCGAGGTCGGGGCGTAGTAGCTCGTGACCTGGTAGCCCCACGAGCCGCCGTAGGGGTGCTCGGCCACGGGCATGAGCTCGACGTGCGTGAACCCGGTCTCGAGGACGTACGCGGTGAGCTGCTCGGCGAGCTCGCGGTAGCTCAGCCCCTGCCGCCAGGAGCCCAGGTGCACCTCGTAGATGCTCACGGGGCCGGTGTGCGGGTCGCGCGCCGTGCGCTCGGCGATCCAGTCGGCGTCGGTCCACTCGTGCCGGGACTCGACCACGACGCTCGCGTTGGCGGGCGGGACCTGCGTGCCCTTGGCCAGGGGGTCGGCCTTCTGGAGCCACGTCCCGCCCGGGGTGAGGATCTCGTACTTGTAGAGCGTGCCGGGGCCGATCCCGGGCACGAACAGCTCCCAGACCCCGGTGTCGCCCAGCGCGCGCAGGGCGTGCGTCGTGCCCTGCCAGTGGTTGAAGTCGCCGATGACGCGCACGGCGCGCGCGTTGGGTGCCCAGACGGCGAACGCGGTGCCGCTCGTGGTGCCGGGGGAGCCGGGCTCGCCCAGGACGCTCGGGTAGGTCGTGGGGTTGGCGCCGAGCACCGTCCACAGTTCTTCGTGGCGGCCTTCGCGCACCAGGTGCTGGTCGACCTCGCCGAGGGTCGGCAGGAAGCGGTACGGGTCGTCCTGGAGCGTCGTGGTCTCGCCGTAGCGTGCCCGGATGCGGTAGTCGGGGGCGTGCAGCACGGGCGTGGACCGGGCGTCGGCGCCGAGCGGCTCGTCGACCGCGGCGGGCACGACCGCGACCCAGATCCCGTCCTGCTCGTGCGTCGCGGCGAACTCGCCGTCGAGGGTCACGATCGTGACCTCGTCCGCGAGCGGGCGCAGGACGCGCACGGTAGCCGCACCCCCGGTGCGGCCACCGGGGAGAGGGACGGCCGTCAGGTGCGGGCCGAGGACCCCGTGCGGGTCGAACGACCGTCCCTGCGCGACGGCCGCGAGCGCCGCGGGATCGGCAGGGACGACGGGGAGCGGTGGGAGGGAGCTCGGAGGTGTCGATGACCCGGTCATGGGCCAACCTTTCCACGTCGCCGGGCTGCTTGTGCACTCCCCGCGCCGCGCCGCCGTCGCGTCGGCCTGTGTTCACCCGGGCCGGGGGGCGGCGCGGGCGCCGAGAGGCCGCGGTCGGGGTCGCGGCCGGCGGGTGGGGTCACGCGTCAGCGCGCGGTGTGCCGGTGCCCGGTACGAGCTGGTTGGCCGAGCGCAGGACGCCCCGGGCGACCAGCGCGTCGGGGTCGAGGGCCTCGGGAGAGGTCACGGTGAAGGTGACCCTCTCGCCGGGCAGGAGCGTCACGAGCTGGTCGTCCACGGTCGCGTCGGGGTGCGCCTTGTCGGCCAGCAGCGCGACGTCGCGCGTGAGCTCGCGGGCCGTGACGGCGACCTCGTAGCGGTATGCGGGCCCGTTCGACCGGGCGGGAGCCAGCAGGGATCCGGGCACGGGGAGCGGCGGGTCGCCCGCCCGCTCCAGCACCCGCACCGCGGTGTCCAGGCCGGAGTCGGTGAGCGCGCTGTCGCGCGGTTCGGCGAAGAACCACAGCCCGCGCTCGGCGCCCAGGGTCGCGACGACCAGCTCGTCGCGCGCGCTCGCGGCGGCCGCGACGTCGTCGGGCAGGAGGACCGTGCGCGTCTCGCGCGGCGCCAGCCCGACGACGGCGCTCGCCTCCGCGAGGACCGTGCCGTCGTAGCGCACGCGGCGCTGGACGAGCGTCCCGCTCCAGGCGTCGGGCGAGTCGTTGACGACGACCACCGCGAGGGCCGAGGGGCCGCCGGGGACGGGTGCGCCGCCGTCGGGCCTGCGGGGCTGGACCGTGACCAGGCGGTCCCGGTACGCGTGCCGGAGCGCGGACAGCGTGGGCTTGGCGCGACCCGCGCCGTCGACCGCGGCCCACGACGTGACGGGCCAGCAGTCGTTGAGCTGCCACACGATCGAGCCCGCGCAGCGCGGGCTCCACGAGCGCAGGTGCTCGATCCCGACCGTCATGGCGTTCGCCTGGTTGAGGGACATGGCCCAGTGCCAGTCGTCCATGTCGTCGGGCAGCGCGAAGTGGGGGAGCAGGCCGTCGGTCAGCTTGTCGTTGCCCTGCGCGGCCTTCTGGTGCACGAGCATCCCGGGGGACTCGGGCGTGAGCGGGTCGTCCGACAGAGCGTCACGCAGCGTCGACCAGGTGGGCGGGCCCTGCCAGCCGAACTCGGCGACGAAGCGCGCGACGTGGTCGCGGTACACCTCGTAGCCCTGGCGGTTCCACGCGTCCCACAGGTGCACCGAGCCGTGCGCGTCGAGGTTGGGGTGCAGGTCGAGCGTCCCCGACCACGGGCTGCCCGGCGTGTAGGGGCGGCCAGGGTCGAGCTCCGCGAGCAGCGCGGGCAGCAGCCCGGTGTAGTAGCCCAGGCCCCACGTGCGGCCCTGGAGGCGCGGCTGCCAGTCCCAGTCGTGGAAGCCCCACAGGTTCTCGTTGTTGCCGTTCCAGAGCACGAGGCTCGGGTGCGGGGCCAGGCGGGTCACGTTGTCGCGGACCTCGGCCTCGACCTCGCTGCGCAGCGGCTCCTCCTCGGCGTACGTCGCGCACGCGAACAGGAAGTCCTGCCACGTGAGGATGCCGCGCTCGTCGCACAGGTCGTAGAAGTCGTCGGCCTCGTAGATCCCGCCGCCCCAGACCCGCAGGAGGTTGACGTTCGCCTGCTCGGCCTGGGTGATGCGGGCGGCGTACCGCTCGCGCGTCACGCGGTGCGGGAACGCGTCGTCGGGGATCCAGTTGGCGCCGCGCACGAGCACGGTCTGGTCGTTGACGACGATCACGAAGGACGTGCCGGGCTCTCCGTCGTGCTCGTCGGGCTCCATCTCGAGGCGGACGGTGCGGAAGCCCACGCGGTTCCGTCGCACGTCGAGGGGCCCGACGACGGCGCGCGGCTCGCGCGGTGCGGCAGCGGTCGGGGACGGGGCGACGACGGCGTCAGTGCCGGCCAGGAGCTCGACCGTGACCTCGTACAGGGGTTGTTCGCCAAACCCGCGCGGCCACCAGCGCCGCACGGCCGGGAGGTCGACGTCGACGACCGCGGACGTGGCGCCCGCCGGGACCAGGGCTGTCGCCACGAGGCCCGCGACGTGGACCGCGACCCGGACGTCGACGGCAGCAGGCATCTCGACACCAGCGCTGCTGCTCTCCTCGGCGCGCCCCGCGTGCTCGTCCGCGCGCTCGAGGTCGATGTGGACGGCGAGGCGCCCGGCGACGGGGGCGTCGGCAGCGGTCGGCGTGCGTGCCGAGCCCTCGACCGTCGCCACGGGACGCACGGCCGCGAGCCGGGCGCCCGACCATGCCTCGAGCGCGAGGGGACGCCAGATGCCCGACGTCGCGGTCTCCAGGCCCCAGTCCCACCCGAAGCTGCACGCCATCTTGCGGATCGCGTTGAACGGGTGGGGATTGGTGTGGGGGCGGTAGCCCATGGCCACGCTCTGCGCCGCGGCGTACGCGAGCGGCGAGGCGAACCGGACGACCAGCTCGTTGGTGCCCGGCCGCAGGTGCTCGTCGACCGGCAGACGGTAGGTGCGGTGCTGGTTCGCGGTCTCGGCGAGCAGGTATCCGTTGAGGCTCACGGTGGCGACGGTGTCGAGCCCGTCGGCGACCAGGTCGTGGCGCTCGTGGCCGTCGGGCGCCCACTCGAACGTGGTCCGGTACTCCCAGTCGCAGCGCCCGATCCACGCGAGCACGTGCTCGTTGTCGTCGAGATAGGGGTCGGGGACGATCCCGGCCGTGACGAGGTCGGTGTGCACGGTGCCGGGGACGGTCGCGGGGACCGGGGCGTCGAGGCGTGCGGCGAGGTGGGCCGGGACAGGGCCGGCCGTGGCCCGCACGGTCCAGCCCGTGTGCAGCTCGCGGCGCTCGAGGCTCCGCAGGGGAGACGTGTCGCCGTCGAGCGCCGTCGGGGTGGGGGAGGCGGGGGCCGAGGTCACGGGTGGCTCCAAGGGTGAGGGATCGTCGTCGAAGCGCGGCACCATCATGCCTGGTGGCGCGGCCTTCCCGATGCAGCGGACGGCGACGGCTCGTCGCGCGCGGCGAACCAGTCGTCGACGGTCGTCGGGACGGACCTCGGCAGGCCGACGGCCTCACGGAACGGCACCCACACCCGGTCGGGGACATCCTCGGCGAACCACTCGAAACGCCGGACGCCGGACGCGGCGATCCTCCCCGCGTCGCCCGGGGCGACCCCCACGGCCCGCACGAAGGTCAGATCGGTCAGGTGCGGCGCCGCGAGGACGCCCTCGATCCCGTCGAGGCCGGGCAGACGTCCCAGGTCGACCCACGACAACAGGGTCAGCCGAGCGAGCGACGGGACCACCTGCAGGTCCTTGAGACCGTAGAGAGCGAGCATCTCGAGCGAGACGAGCCCGGCCACGGCCGAGACGTCGGTCAGTCGCCGGACGCCCTGGACCGTGAGCCCGCGCAGGTTCCGGCAGCCCGCCAGGTCGTCGAGGTCGGGGGCGCTGCCGTCGAGGAGGTGGAGGCGTTCGAGCCGCGGGAGCGCCGCGTACAGCCCGTGCGGCGAACGCGTCGCGCGCGCACGGACGCTCCGGGCGGGAGCCATCCACGAGGCGTCCGAGAGGTCGAGGCGCGCACGGTCGAGCACCAGGACGTCGGGCGCCTCCCACCTGGCGGTCTCACCGTGCCTGTCGACGTGCCGGTCGACGCTGCTCGTCATGGCGACAGCAGACCACGAGCCACCCACGAGGTGCGCACGGGCCCGAGGGCGACCGGCACGTCGTGCGTCCCGCTAACGCCCGCCCAGCAGCCGGTCCACGGCCGTGAGCGGGATCGGCTCCCACGCGGGCCGGTTGCGCGACTCGTACACGACCTCGTACAGCGCCTTGTCGAGGACGAGCGCCCGCAGCAGGGCCTCGGTCGTCGCGACCGAGAGCCCGGCCGTCCCGTCGTCCTCGCCCACGGCCCGCCGGTAGCCCTCGACGAACGCCGTGCGCGCGGTCGTCGTCCAGCGGGGTGAGCGGGCACCGCCGACCGCAGCCGCGTAGTCGAGCGAGCGCACGATCCCCGCGACGTCGCGCAGCGGCAGGTCCGGGCGCGTGCGCTCGGACACGGGCCGCAGGGGCTCGCCCTCGAAGTCGAGGATCTTCCAGCCGTCGCCGCGCGCGTGCAGGGCCTGGCCCAGGTGCATGTCGCCGTGGATCGCCTGGAGCAGGGGCGGGGGAGCGTCGTCGCGCGCCAGGCGCTCGCCGACCTGGTCGAGGAACGCCTCGACGAGCGGGGCGCGCCGTGCGAGCGGGATCGAGCCCGCGCAGGCCTCTCGGGCCCGACGGCGCAGGTCGCCCAGCAGCCAGCCCGCCTCGAGCGGTGGCCCGGTCGGCAGCGCCACGCGCAGCGCGCCGTGCATGCTCGCGAGCGTCGCACCGAGCTCGGCCGCGAGGTCGGCGAACGAGCGGTCCTGGGACGCGTAGGCGCACGCGAGCTCGAACCCGTCCTGGGCGTCGGTCACGAGCTCGCTGAGGATCGCGAGGTGCGCCGTCCGGGCGGTCGCCCCGGCCGACGGCCCGGGGCCCGACCCACCCGGCCCGGCGCGTCGACCGGGGACGTCGACCGCGTCCCACGAGGCCTCGACCCAGCCGAGCGGGCGAGGGACGCCCGTCCACCCGACCCGGGCGAGCGCGTCCGGGACCACGACGTCGGGGTGCGCGCCGATCGCGACCGTCCGCAGGATCTTGAGGATCGAGCCACCCGCGACCCCGGGCAGGATCACCGACGTGTTGGACTGCTCGCCCCCGACGGTCCGGGCTCCTGCCAGGTCCGGGTGCTCGCCGGGTCCTCCCGCCCGAGCCCCCTCGGCCGGCTCGAGCACCGCGAGGAGAGCCACCCACAGGTCGGGGTGCGTGGCGCCGTCGTGCACCGCGAGCGGAGCGCCGAGCGGGTCGCCGGGCCGGGCGGCCGGGCCCGGCACGAAGCCGACCAGGCCCGGCAGGGGCGTACGAGCCGCGTCCTGGGCGCCCGCGCCGGACCCGGCGTCGGGAGAGGCGGGCTCGCCCGATGCCGCGAGCCGACCCGCGGGCGTGAGCACGAGCGGGACCTGGATCACGAGGTCCACCCCCTCGCCCTCGACGCGCAGCAGGTGCAGCGTGCAGCGGTCGGTGAGCGCGAAGCTCAGCCACGGGACGTGACGCACCGCCACACCCTTGACCGGGTACCAGCGCTGGGTCGGCAACCACGCGTCGAGCAGGCCCAGCAGGCGTGCGTCCGGGACCGGGGCACGCTGCGCCGACCCGAGCGGTCCGTGGCGGGACGCGACGGGCGGGGACGAGACGGTCTTCGGGACCACGTCAGCTCCTTCTGCCGTGCAGGGCGAGGGCTGCCGGGCTGGTCGCCGCGACACCGCCCACGTCGGCGTCCACGACGCCACGGGCGTCAGCGTCTACGACACCGTGAGCCAGTAGAAGTCCCTCGAACCCCATGTCATCACGACGTCGCCGTCCTCGCTCACCGGAGGGAACGGTGCGCCGCCGAACACGTCGGTGAGCGTCGCCCCGGCGTGCTCGGGCAGGTGGATGGTGGCGGTGCGCGCGGTCGACGCGAGGTTCGCGACGCACAGGATCGTCTCGGCCTCGTTGCGACGCAGGAACGCGAGCACCGCGTCGTTGTCGCTGGTCAGAGTGACCTGCTCCCCGTCCCCGAACGCGGGGTGCAGGCGGCGCACCGCGAGCATCCCGTGGACCCAGTGCAGCAGCGACGTCGGCTGTGCGAGCTGGCCCTCGACGTTGACGTAGCCGTAGTGGTGCACGAGCGACTGGATGAGCGGCAGGTACAGCTTGCCCGGGTCGGCGGTCGAGAAGCCCGCGTTGCGGTCCGGCGTCCACTGCATGGGCGTGCGGACCGCGTCGCGGTCGGGCAGCCAGATGTTGTCGCCCATCCCGATCTCGTCGCCGTAGTACAGGCACGGGCTACCGGGTAGCGACAGGAGCAGCGCGTGCGCGAGCTCGATCTCCTTGCGCGAGTTGTCCAGGAGCGGAGCCAGGCGGCGGCGGATGCCGACGTTCGCACGCATGCGCGGGTCCTGCGCGTACCACCCGTACATCGACGCGCGCTCCTCGGTCGAGACCATCTCGAGCGTGAGCTCGTCGTGGTTGCGCAGGAACGTGCTCCACTGGGCGCCCGCCGGGATGGGCGGGGTGTCGCGCAGGATGTCGACGATCTGGTTGGCCCGCTGGTCCTTGATCGCGTAGTAGATGCGCGGCATCACGGGGAAGTGGAAGCACATGTGGCACTCCGGCTCCTCCTCGGTGCCGAAGTAGTCCACGACCTCCGCAGGCCACTGGTTGGCCTCGGCGAGGATGATCCGGCCGGGGAACTCGGTGTCGACCATCTCGCGCACCCGCCGCAGGAACCGGTGCGTCTCGGGCAGGTTCTCGCAGTTGGTGCCCTCGGCCTCGAACAGGTACGGGACCGCGTCGAGCCGGAACCCGTCCACGCCCACCTGCAGCCAGAACCGCGTCACGTCGAGCATGGCGTCCGCGACGCGCGAGTTCTCGAAGTTGAGGTCCGGCTGGTGCGAGAAGAACCGGTGCCAGAAGTACTGTCGCCGCACCGGGTCGAACGTCCAGTTGCTCGTCTCGGTGTCCACGAAGATGATGCGGGCGTCCTGGTAGCGCGTGTTGTCGTCGCTCCACACGTAGAAGTCGCCGTACGGACCCTCGGGGTCGGCGCGCGAGGCCTGGAACCACGGGTGCTGGTCGCTCGTGTGGTTCATGACCAGGTCGATCACGATCCGGATGCCGCGCGAGTGGGCCTCGGCGATGAGCTCGGTGAAGTCGGACATGGACCCGTACTGGCCCGCGATCGCGGTGTAGTCGGCCACGTCGTACCCGCCGTCCCGCAGGGGCGAGGGATAGAACGGCGGCAGCCACAGGGCGTCGATCCCGAGCCACTGGAGGTAGTCGAGCCGGTCGATGAGCCCGCGCAGGTCTCCCGAGCCGTCGCCCGACGAGTCCGAGAAGGCGCGGACCAAGACCTCGTAGAACACCGCGGTCCGGTACCAGGAGGGGTCGTCCGACAGTCCCGCGCGCTGCGCCAGCGGCGCGGCCGGCTGCCGCCGGGGAGGCAGCGCACCCACGGGCAGGGGAGCCGGGGCCGTCGCGGGCGCGACGGGAGCAGGGCCGGCCGCGTGGCCGTCCCGGGCGACGCCACCCGGGACGCCGCCCGGCACCCCGCCCGACGTGGCAGACGGCCCCTGCCCCCCGGCGGGCGGCAGGTACGGGGGTGCGGTCATGGCGCGCCCACGTGGATGACGTGCGCGACCTGCTCCTGCGGCACGAGCCGGACGTACACGTCCTGCCCCCACCCGTACGAGGCACCGCTCAGGAGGTCGTGCGCGACGAACTGCCCGTGCTCGGCGGGTACGCCCAGGGCCGCGAGATCGAGGTGCACCATGGACTCCTGCGTGCCCCACGGGTCCAGGTTGACGACCACGATCACGGTGTCGGCGGGCTCGGGCGTCCCGTCCGGCGCCACGCGCGCCGGCAGGCGGCGCGAGAACGCGAGGACCTGGTCGTTGCTCGTCGGGTGGATCGTGAGGTTGCGCAGCTGGCGCAGCGCGGGATGCTCGCGGCGCACCTCGTTGAGCCGCGTCAGGAGCGTCGAGATCCCGATCTCCTGCGCGAGCGCCCAGTCGCGCGGCTTGTACTCGTACTTCTCGTTGTCGATCTGCTCCTCGACCCCGGGACGCGGCACGTTCTCGACGAGCTCGTAGCCCGAGTAGATCCCCCAGGTGGGCGAGCCGAGGGCCGCGAGCACGGCCCGCACCGCGAACCCGGCGACCCCGCCGTGCTGGAGGTAGGGCGGCAGGATGTCGTGCGTCGTGGGCCAGAAGCTCGGACGCATGTAGGACCCCGCGGGTCCCGAGACCTCGGCGAGGTACTCCGCGAGCTCGGTCTTCTCGTTGCGCCACGTGAAGTAGGTGTACGACTGGTGGAACCCGATGCGCGCGAGCGTGTGCATCATCGCGGGCTTGGTGAACGCCTCCGACAGGAAGATCACCTCGGGGTCGGTGGCACGGACCTCGGCCAGCAGCCACTCCCAGAACTCGAGCGGCTTGGTGTGCGGGTTGTCGACCCGGAACGCCGTGACGCCGCGCGCGATCCAGACCCGCACCACGCGCAGCACCTCGGCGTAGATGCCCGCGGGGTCGTTGTCGAAGTTCAGCGGGTAGATGTCCTGGTACTTCTTGGGCGGGTTCTCGGCGTAGGCGATCGAGCCGTCGACACGCGTCGTGAACCACTCGGGGTGCTCGGTGACCCACGGGTGGTCGGGCGAGCACTGGAGCGCGAGGTCGAGCGCGACCTCCATGCCCAGGCGACGGGCCTCCTTCACGAACGCCCTGAACGTGCGCTCGCTGCCGAGCTCGGGGTGGATCGCGTCGTGCCCGCCGTCCTTCGAGCCGATCGCGTAGGGCGATCCCGGGTCGCCCGGCAGGGCGGTCAGCGAGTTGTTGCGGCCCTTGCGGTGCGTCGTCCCGATGGGGTGCACGGGCGTCAGGTAGACCATGTCGAAACCCATGTCGGCGATCGCGGGCAGGCGCCGGGCGGCGCTCGTGAACGTGCCCGACCGCCAGGTCCCGTCCTTGAGGCGACGCGCCCCCTCGGAGCGGGGGAACATCTCGTACCAGGCACCGGCCAGGGCGAGCGGCCGGTCCACCACGAGCGGGTACGTGCCCGACGGCGTCACGAAGTCCCGCAGAGGCGTGCGGGCCAGGGCGTCGCGCACCTCGGGCGACAGGGCTGCCGCGAGACGGGCCGGCGAAGGGCGAGACGGGTCCGCGAGGGCGGCCGCGCCGTCGTGCAGGGTCTTCGCGTCCTGCGGGCTGAGGCCCGCCAGGGCCGTGATGCGCTCGAAGAGCGCGACACCCTCGGCGAGCATGAGCTCGACGTCGATGCCCGCCGCGACCTTGATCGCGGCGTCGTGCGCCCACGTGCCGTACGGGTCCGACCACGCCTCGACACGGAACGACCAGGCTCCCGGCGCGTCGGGCGAGACCGTCGCGCGGAAGCGGTCGAGACCCGGAGCCACGTCGACCATGTGCGCCCACGAGTGGTCGCTGCCGTCGGGGGCGACGAGCACCGCGGTCGCCGCGACCGCGTCGTGCCCCTCGCGGAACACCGTGGCCTCGACCGGGACGACCTCACCGACCACGGCCTTGGCGGGCCAGCGGCCCCCCTCGACGACGGGGGAGACGTCGACGACCGGGATGCGACCGATCGGTGCGGCCGGCGCGACCGGGGGAGCCTCGCGGACCGGCATCGGGGGCACCGGTCGGGGTGCCGTCGGGGGCGCTGTGCGCGTCCTGCGGGGAGACACGGTCGAGGAGGCGCCGGCGGACGCGTTCGGGCGGGCGGTCGCGGGGGTCGCGAGGTTCTCAGGCACCTGCACAAGGTATCGAGCGCGGGCCGTGAGCGGCACCCGCAGAGCGGGTGTGGCGCCGAACCTCCACGCGCTCGCCGCTCGGCGGGCGGGTGAAAGTTCATGCAAGCGTTACAGGGAGGTGGTGGGCAGGGGGTGTGCGGCGACCGACTGTTGCGTACTGTCGGACCCGTGAGAGCGATCAGACGTTTCACCGTCCGCACCGTCCTGCCCGCCGAGCTGCACGACCTCGACGAGCTGTCCCTCAACCTGCGCTGGTCCTGGCACGCCCCCACGCGCCAGCTCTTCTCGGGGATCGACCCGCAGCTGTGGGACTCCGTGAAGCGCGACCCCGTGGCGCTGCTGGGAGCGCTCGGACCGGACCGGCTCGCGGCGCTCGCGGCCGACAACGGCTTCGTCGAGCGCGTGCGCGCGGCCGCTGCCGACCTGCACCGGTACCTCCAGGACCCCCTCTGGTACCAGCAGCAGGTCGCGGGCGGCGAGGCTCTCCCCGCGGCGATCGCCTACTTCTCCCCGGAGTACGGCATCACCTCGGTGCTGCCGCAGTACTCGGGCGGGCTCGGCATCCTCGCGGGCGACCACCTCAAGAGCGCGTCCGACCTGGGCGTGCCCATCGTGGGTGTCGGTCTGCTCTACGGCGCCGGCTACTTCCGCCAGTCCCTCACGCGTGACGGGTGGCAGGTCGAGACCTACCCGCTGCTCGACCCGGACGGGCTCCCGCTGACCATCCTGCGCGAGGACGACGGCACCCCCGCGCGCGTCTCGATCGACCTGCCCGGCGGGCGCGTGCTGCACGCGCACGTGTGGGTCGCGGCGGTCGGACGCGTGCCGCTGCTGCTGCTCGACTCCAACGTGCCGGGCAACGACGAGGCCGCCCGCAAGGTCACCGACCGCCTCTACGGCGGCGGCGGCGAGCACCGGCTCCAGCAGGAGCTGCTGCTCGGCGTGGGCGGGGTGCGCGCGCTGCGCCTGTGGTCGCGCCTGACCGGGGCCCCCGAGCCCGAGGTCTACCACACCAACGAGGGGCACGCCGGGTTCCTGGGCGTCGAGCGCATCCGCGAGCTCGTCGCGGGCGCGGGCCTCACGTTCGACGCGGCCCTCGAGGCGGTGCGGGCCGCGACGGTCTTCACGACCCACACCCCCGTGCCCGCGGGCATCGACCGGTTCGGCCGCGACCTCGTCTCGCAGTACTTCGGCGGGGACAACCAGATCCCCGGGATCGACGTCGAGCAGGTCCTCTCGCTCGGTGCCGAGGACTACGACGGCGGCGACCCGACGGTCTTCAACATGGCCGTCATGGGCCTGCGCCTGGGCGGGCGCGCCAACGGCGTCTCGCTCCTGCACGGCGAGGTCTCGCGGGGCATGTTCAACGGGCTGTGGCCGGGCTTCGACTCGCGCGAGGTCCCCATCACGTCCGTGACCAACGGCGTGCACTCGCCCACGTGGGTCGACCCCAGGATGGCCGCGCTCGAGGCCGAGAAGCTGGGGCTCGACGAGCTCACGGCCGACACCGCGTCGTCGGGCTGGCTGAACCCCGACGCCGTGACCGACGCCGAGCTGTGGGACATGCGCCGCGAGCTGCGCGGGCAGCTCGTCGACGAGGCCCGCAACCGGTTGCGCAGGTCCTGGCGCGAGCGCGGGGCCAGCCCCGCCGAGCTCGGCTGGGTCGACGACGCGCTCTCGCCCGACGTCCTGACCATCGGGTTCGCGCGCCGCGTCCCCACGTACAAGCGGCTCACGCTCATGCTGCGCGACCCCGAGCGCCTGCGCTCGCTGCTGCTCGACCCCGAGCGGCCCGTCCAGCTCATCGTCGCCGGCAAGTCCCACCCCGCCGACGACCAGGGCAAGCGGCTCATCCAGCAGCTCGTCCGGTTCACCGACGAGGCCGACGTGCGTGGCCGCATCGTGTTCCTGCCGAACTACGACATCGGCATGGCGCAGTCGCTCTACCCGGGCTGCGACGTGTGGCTCAACAACCCGCTGCGCCCGCTCGAGGCGAGCGGCACGTCGGGCATGAAGTCCGCGCTCAACGGCGGGCTCAACCTGTCGATCCTCGACGGGTGGTGGGACGAGTGGTACGACGGCGAGAACGGCTGGGCCATCCCCACGGCCGACGGCGTCGAGGACACCGAGCGTCGTGACGACCTCGAGGCCGCCGCGCTCTACGACCTCATCGAGACCCAGGTCGCCGCGCGCTTCTACGACCGCGACGAGCGGGGCGTCCCCGGTCGCTGGCTCCAGATGGTGCGGCACACGCTCGCGACCCTGGGACCCAAGGTCCAGGCCACGCGCATGGTCGCCGACTACGTGCACCGTCTGTACGGTCCTGCCGCGGTCGCCGGGCGCTCGCTCAACGGGCCGGGGTTCGAGCCCGCGCGCGAGCTCGCGGCGTGGAAGCAGCACGTGCGCGGCGACTGGCCGCGCGTCCGTGTGGACCACGTCGAGTCGAGCGGAATCCGCGAGGTGCCGCAGGTCGGCGACCTCCTGACGGTCAAGGCCTACGTGTCGCTCGGCGACCTGCAGCCCGGCGACGTCGAGGTCCAGGTCGTCCACGGTCGCGTGACCGAGGCCGACGTGATCGAGACCTTCACCGCCGAGCCGCTCGAGCTCGCCGAGACGTACGAGGCGGGGCGGGCGGCGTTCGCCGGGTCGGTGCGGCTCGAGGCGTCGGGCCCGTTCGGGTACACCGTGCGGATCGTGCCTCAGCACGAGGGGCTCGCGAGCGTCGCGGAGCTGGGGCTGGTCGCGAACGCCTGACCGGCTGTGCTGCCGAGGTAGAGGCCTGCCGCCCAGACAGTG